>SBFS01000291.1 GCA_006227825.1 Burkholderiales bacterium
GCACCCCAGACCGACCAGGCCAGCAGCGCGCCCCCGAAGGCCAGCAGTCCGGCACTGATGGGGCGCTCGACGAAGGTCGTCATGTCACCGCGCGAGAGCAACAGCGCGCGGCGCAGGTTCTCCTCCATCAGGGGCCCGAGCACGAAACCCAGCAGCATGGGCGCGGCCTCGAAGCGCAGCACGGCCATGGCATAGCCCAGGGCGCCGATGCCGGCGACCATGAGCACGTCGAAGGTGTTGTTGTTGACGCTGTAGACGCCCAGGCTGATGAAAACGAGGATGGCCGGGTACAGCACCCGGTACGGGATGCGAAGAATGGCCACCCAGATGCCGATCAGGGGCAGGTTCAGGATCACCAGCATGATGTTGCCGATGCCGAAGCTGACGATCAGCCCCCAGAACAGGTCAGGCTGCTGGGTCATGAGCAGCGGACCGGGCTGGATGCCGTGGATGATGAGCGCACCCAGCATCAGGGCCATCACGGCGTCACCCGGAATGCCGAGCGACAGGGTGGGCACGAAGGCGGTCTGTGCCGCCGCGTTGTTGGCCGACTCGGGCGCCGTCACGCCCTCGATGGCGCCGTTGCCGAACCGGGACGGGTCCTTGGCGACCTTCTTCTCGACCGCGTAGGACATGAAGGAGGCAATCGATGCTCCGGTGCCGGGCAGCGCACCGAAGAAACTGCCGATGCCGGTACCGCGCAGCATGGGCATGATCGAATCGCGCACGTCCTGCCCGGTGGGCATCATGGTGCGCATGGAGATCTTCTCCTGCACCTTGCCTTCCCGCACCTGGTTGATGCTGGAAACCACCTCGGCGATGCCGAACACGCCCATGGCCAGGGCGACCAGGTTGATGCCGTCCATCAGTTCCGGCACGCCGAAGTCGAAGCGCGCCACGCCGGAATTGACGTCGGTGCCCACGGTGCCCAGCAGCAGTCCCGTGGCCACCATGGCCAGACCCTTGGCGGGCGAACCCGACGCCAGCGTCGAGGCGGCAATCAGGCCCAGCAGCATCATCGAGAAATACTCCGCCGGGCCGAACTTGAGACCGAGCTCGGCGATGCCCGGCGCGAACAGGGCCAGGATCAGGATACCGATCATCGATCCGACAAAGGAGGCCACGGTGGTCATGAAAAGCGCCACCCCTGCCCTTCCCTGCTTGGCCATCGGGTAGCCGTCCAGGCAGGCCACCGCCGAGGACGGGGTGCCGGGCAGGTTCAGCAGGATGGAAGCCGTGGAGCCGCCGTACTGGGCACCGTAATAGACGCCGGCCAGCATCACGATGGCCGCGGTCGGCGGTATGTGGTAGGTGATCGGCAGCAGCAGCGAGATCGTCGCCAGCGCACCGATGCCGGGCAGCACCCCGATCAGGGTGCCCAGGAACACGCCGATGAAACAGTAGAGCAGCGTGGTCGGCTGCATGGCCGACTGCAGTCCGATGAGAAGGCCGTTGACGACGTCCATGTGGGTCTCTCTTGCGTCAGGTGGTTATCGTGTGCTTCGCTCGGCTCAGAGGCTCCAGGGCCACACCGGAAGCACCATGCCCAACCCCATGCTGAAGACCAGGTAGGTGATGGCGGCCACGCCGACCGCCGTGACCAGGCGGCCTTTCCAGCGGGTCTCCCGGTCGGCCAGAGACGAAATCAGGACGGCCAGCACGGTTGACAGGATCAGGCCGATCACCTTCAGGGTGAGCGCAAACACCACGATGCTGCCCAGCACCAGCGCAGCCGTTCGCCATTCGACATGGATGGCCTCGCCGCGGCGGAAGAAGGCCGGTACGGCGATGAAGAGGCCCAGAATGGCCACGATCACGCCCAGGGCCACCGGGAAATAGCCCGGCCCCATCCGGTTGAGTTCGCCGAACTCGTAGCGCTGGCCGTAGAAGGCGGCAAAAGCACCCAGGGCCGTGAGGGCCAGGCCGCCGACGATGTCGTGTGTGTCCTTGTGGCTCATGAAAGTCTCCGGTCTGTTCTGCGGTCGCCGGTCGCGTCTCCTCGATGCCACGCCGGCTGCCTGACC
Organism: Burkholderiales bacterium; assembly: GCA_006227825.1. Lineage (GTDB taxonomy): Bacteria > Pseudomonadota > Gammaproteobacteria > Burkholderiales > Burkholderiaceae_C > Hydrogenophaga. The sequence goes on from SBFS01000291.1 coordinate 2,025, forward strand.
GATTGGAAGCGCAAACGCCGGCCCCGTCTTTAAGTAATTGCACGTAGAGCAGGCGCGGGCAGCCGTGCTCAGTGCTGGCCGGCGGGCGCGCTCACCAGCGACCGGAGGGCTGGTGGCGCCGGACGGCTTGTGCGATGGCATCGATGTCGCGTTGCCGGCCTGCCCGGCGCGCGAAATCGATCGCCGTCAGCCCCTGCTGGTTGCGCAGCATCGGGTCGGCGCCCTCCTGCAGCAACAGGTCGACCATGGCAGAGCTGCCGTAGAAGGCGGCCATCATCAGGGGCGTGGTCCCGTTGGGGGACTCGGCATCGATGTAGGCATGGTGCTCGAGCAGCAGGCGGGCAATGGGCACGCTCTGGGAAAGTTCGGTCGATGCCGCGTAGTGCAGCGGCGTCCAGCCCGGCTTGTTCACCTGGGCGCCGCGCTCGATCAGGCGCCGGACCTCGGCGGTGTGACCCTTGAGCGAGGCCATCATGAGGGCGTTCTCGTCGTGCCGGTTGCGGGCTTCGATGTCCAGCGTGCGCTGGTCGAGCAGGAAGTTGGCCACCTTCAGGGAGCCCAGGCGCAGGGCCAGGATCAGCGCGTGCTCCCCGTCCGGATTGCGGGTGTTGAGATCGAACTCGCGCAGCGCGAGGGCGATGACGGCCGATTCGTTGTCGCGCTGGACAGCGGCGAAAAAGGCTTGGTAGGAGTCGGCGTATGACAGAGAAGTTGTCAGAAAAAAAGCAATTAAAACAATCTGCTTTTTGATTGTCTTAAGGTGTTTTCTCAACATCTGTCAGGGGCCTTTCAGGCCGTCGCGCGATCGAAAAGGCAATCGAAGTTCCGGCTCGTCTGCTCCCCGACGGCCTCCGGGGACAGGCCCTTGAGCTCGGCCACCTGGGCCGCGACATGCGGCACCAGGGCGGGGGTGTTGGTCTTGCCGCGGTGCGGGACCGGAGCCAGGTAGGGGCTGTCGGTCTCGATCAGCAGACGGTCCATCGGGACCATGCGGACCACATCGCGCAGGTCTGCCGCGTTGCGGAAGGTGATGATGCCCGAGAAAGAGATGTACATGCCCAGGTCCAGCGCCGCGCGGGCGACCTCGGCCGTCTCAGTGAAGCAGTGGAAGACGCCGCGCGCAGGTCCGCCGTCCGGGCTGCCCCGGCTGGCGGAGCCGAAGCCGCCCTCCTCCTCAAGGATGGCCAGCGTGTCGGCCGAGGCACTGCGGGTGTGGATGACCAGCGGCAGACCGGCCCGCCGGGCCGCCCGGATATGCACCCGGAAGCGCTCCCGCTGCCAGGCCATGTCCTCGATGGAGCGCCCGCCCAGGCGGTAGTAGTCCAGCCCGGTCTCGCCGATCCCGACCACGCGGCCCAGCGCGGCGCGCCGCAGCAGGTCGTCCAGCGTCGGCTCGAGCACGTTTTCGTTGTCAGGGTGGACCCCCACCGTGGCCCACAGGCGGTCGTGCTGCATGGCCAGCCCATGGACAAGATCGAACTCCTCCAGGGTGGTGCAGATGCACAGGGCCCGGTCGACGCGTGCCTGGCGCATGGCGGCCAGGATGTCGGGTACCTGCGCATGCAGCTCGGGAAAACTCAGGTGGCAATGCGAATCGGTGAACATGGTCAACGGCAGGGAGGTCAGCCAATCGACCGACCCCGGCGACCGCAGGCGCCTGCGAACACGCGCGCCAGTCCGGCCGGCCAGGGCTTCAGATGGTCTGGGTCGGCTTGTCGGAGCCGAGGTTGGCGCCCAGGATCTCCTCGATCTTGAGCTTGAGCTGGCGGGACTTGTCGTCGGCGGGAAACCGGATGCCCACGCCTTGCGTGCGCCCGCCCTGTGCCTTGGGCGGCGTCACCCAGGCGACCTTGCCGGCCACCGGGTAGCGCTGGGGGTCGTCGGGCAGGCTCAGCAGGACGTAGACGTCATCACCCAGCCGGTACTCGCGCGAGGAGGGAATGAAGATGCCGCCGTCGGAGAACAGCGGAATGTAGGCCGCGTACAGCGCCGCCTTCTCCTTGATGGAGAGCTGGATGACGCTGGGGCGGGCTGCACCGGGTGACGCGTTCGGCGTGCTCATGGCTTCAAAGTTTAGCGGCAATCGGACACCAGCGGTGGGACGGCATCGATCGGCCTCCTGATGCGTGTGGCGCCGATCACGAAGCGGCCGAATGTGCCGGGCCCAGCCGCTCGCGGGTGCGTTCGGACCAGGCATGCTGGGTCAGGGCCTGCTGGAACGGGTGGTCCACGGTCCGGGCGGCCTGCATGAGATCACGGCACCAGCGGGCCAGACCGGCCCAGGAGGGGGCTGGCGGCAGGTGAGCGGACTCGAAGTAGCGCGGTGAACCCCCTCCTGCGACGGCCATGAGGTCGTGGCAGAGCTTCTGCATCACGTCAAGCTGAACGGCCAGCGGCCAGTCGGACAGCAGGCTCCAGTCGCCGGCGGCCATGGCCCTGGGCAGGCGCGACCAGGTGGCCGCCGACAGGCCGGCGCGCGCCCACTGGAGTGCGTCCTGCGGCCGACCGCCGGCGGCCCGCAACCAGGTCTGCAGGCTGGCCTCGTCGGCCGGCTGCAGACCTTCGGACAGGGCCACGGCCCTGAGCCACTCGAGTGCCTCCTGCGGTCTTGGCCACCACAGGGTGTGGGCCTGGCAGCGGCTGCGAACGGTGGGCAGCAACTGGTGGGCAGCCTCGCTGGCCAGGATGAACCGCACCTGGCCGGTGGGTTCTTCCAGCGTCTTGAGCAGTGTGTTGGCGGACTCGATGTTCATGCGCTCGGCCGGGTACACCAGCACCACCTTGCACGATCCGCGCGAACGGGTGAGCTGGGCGAACGCGATGGCCGAGCGGGCGGCCTCGACCCGGATCAGCCGGCTGGGCTTGCGCTTCTTGTCCTCCAGCTCTTTCTGCGTCTTCTCGTCCAGCGGCCAGCCCAGCTCCTGGCTGGTGGTCTCGGGCATCAGCACCGCCAGGTCCGGGTGGGTGCGGACATCGATGGCGTGGCAGCTTGCGCATTGGCCGCAAGCGCCCTGCTCGCCCGGACGCTCGCAAAGCCAGGCACGGGCCAGCGCAAGGCCGAGTTCGTACTGGCCCAGCCCCGAGGGGCCCTGCAGCAGGAGGGCATGTCCGCGCTGGCCCAGCAACTGGGTCAGCTGCCGGGCCAGCCAGGATGGCAGGGGGCGCCCGTTGCCCGCGGACGGGCCCTCGGCCGCCGAACCCGCAGGTGGCCCGGCCTGCCGGGAGCGCTCAGGCCCTGCGCTCATGCCTGTCCCTCATCCGGCGCGAGCCAGCCCCGGTGGGCAAAAACGGCGAGCACGGCCTGCCAGACGGCGTCGACGGGCTGCTGGGCGTCGATGCGGGCGAAGCGCCCGCTGTCGGCCACCTGGCGCTGCCGGTAGCCTTCGGCCACCCGGGCGAAGAACTCGGTCGGCAGGGATTCGAACCGGTCCGGCGTCCTGGCCGAAGCCAGGCGGGCCGCCGCCACCGCCGGATCGAGGTCGAACCAGAGCGTGAGATCGGGCTGCCGCACGCCCTGACCGTCGGCGCGGGCCTGCACCCAGTGCTCCAGTTGCTCCAGCACCGCCAGGTCGAACCCGCGTCCATGGCCCTGATAGGCAAAGGTGGCATCGGTGAACCGGTCGCACAGCACCACGGCGCCGCGGGCCAGCGCAGGCTCGATCACCTGGCGCAGATGGTCGCGGCGGGCGGCGAACATCAGCAGCGCCTCGCACAGCGGATCCATGGCGTCGTTGAGCAGCATCGCGCGCAGCTTCTCGGCCAGCGGTGTGCCGCCGGGTTCCCGGGTGACGGTGACCTCGCGGCCCTGGCGCCGCAATGCCGTGGCCAGCCCCTCGATGTGGGTGGACTTGCCGGCCCCGTCGATGCCTTCGAAGGTGATGAACAGGCCTTGTGCCGGCTGGATGGCTGTCATGTGCCTCAACGGTTGAGGATGTAGCGTCTCACCGCCGCGTTGTGCTCCTGCAGGGTGGCGCTGAACTGGCTGGATCCGTCGCCACGCGAGACGAAGTACATGGCGCGGGTGCTGGCCGGCCTGGCGGCCGCCATCAGCGAGGCCTCGCCGGGCATCGCGATCGGGGTCGGTGGCAGACCGGCACGGGTGTAGGTGTTGTAAGGCCCGTCCGTCTGCAGGTGCACCCGGCGCAGGCGGCCATCGAAGGCCTCGCCCAGCCCGTAGATGATGGTCGGGTCGGTCTGCAGGCGCATGCCGATGCGCAGGCGGTTGGCGAACACCCCGGCCACCAGCGGGCGGTCCTCTTCGCGACCGGTTTCCTTCTCGATGATGCTGGCCAGGATCAGCAGTTCGTCGGGCGAGCGCAGCGGGCTGCCCTGCGCCAGGCTCTCCCAGGCGGCGGCCAGCCGCCTGTCCATGGCCTCGGCGGCCTGGCGCAGCACGGCCGAGGCAGGGGTCCGCTTGGGAAAACGGTAGGTGTCGGGAAAGAACCGCCCCTCCGGGTGCATTTGCGGGCGCTCCAGGCGGGCCATGAGCCCGTCGACGGGCACACCGTCGAGGTCCTGGATCAGGTGCGGGCTGGCCTGCACCGCCGCCAGCACCTGCCGGATGTTCCAGCCCTCGACCAGGGTCAGGCTGCGCAGGGCCTGCTCGCCGCGCACCAGCTTGCCCAGCAGTTGCCGGGGTGTGGTGCCCGGCTCGAACTCGTAGCTGCCGGCCTTGATCAGGCGCGCGTCGCCGGAAAAGCGGAACCAGGCGAACAGCAGCCGCTCGTCCGTCTGCACGCCGGCCCGCACCGCTGCTGCCGCCACGGCACGCGCGGACATGCCGGGCTCGACCAGCAGCTCGACGGCCGTGCCCTCGGCATCCGGCCGGGGCACCAGGCTCAGGGGCCGGTCGATCCACCACTGCGCCACCGCCCAGAGTGCGGTGACACCCACCGCGGCCACGACCAGCAGCCGCAGCAGCCAGCGCGTCATGGCAGGGAAGCCGGCATGGGATAGGCCGGCGTACGTGAGGTGTTCATGGGTTGGGGATGATAATCGACCACCTCTCCGGTGTCCGCCAGGGAAACCGGGTCGCAGTTCCAGCCAGAGCCCCGCAACATGAGTGAAGTCGCGCCACCAGAGAACCTCCCGAAGGATTTCGATGCCCCTGCGGTGTCGGGCTGCACCCGGCTCGACCACCTGGGTGTGATACGCGTCGAGGGCGCCGACGCGGTGAAGTTCCTGCAGGGCCAGCTGACGCAGGACTTCGTGCTGCTGCAGCCTGGGCAGTCCCGCCTTGCGGCATTCTGTTCGGCCAAGGGGCGCATGCAGGCCAGCTTCATCGCACTCAAGCGATCCGAACAGGAGGTCCTGCTGCTGTGCGCGGCGGACCTGCTGGCCCAGACCGTCAGGCGCCTGGGGATGTTCGTGTTGCGTGCCCAGGCCCGCCTGAGCGACGACACGGCCCGCTGGCGCCTGTGGGGGCTGGCCGGCTCGTCGATACCGGCCGATCTGTCCCAGACGCCCTGGAGCGCAAGCGAGGCCTTCGAGGGGGCGGTGATCCGGCTGTATCCGGCGGCGGGTGTCTCGCGTGCGCTGCTTCTGTCGCCCGCCGACGCGCCCGAACCGGCCACCGGCCTTCTGGCCGAGGGACTGTGGGACTGGCTGGACGTGCGCAGCGGCATTGCGATGGTCTGCCAGGCGACCCACGAGGCTTTCGTCCCGCAGATGCTCAACTACGAATCGGTAGGGGGGGTCAGCTTCAAGAAGGGGTGCTACCCGGGGCAGGAGGTCGTGGCGCGCAGCCAGTTTCGGGGCACGCTCAAGCGGCGCGCCTTCCTCGTGCAGGGCCAGGCCTCGATGGCGCCCGGACAGGAGGTGTTCCACGCGGCCGACCCGGGCCAGCCCTGCGGCACGGTGGCGGCGGCGGCGGCGAGGCCGGGTGGCGGTTTCGATGCGATCGTGTCCATGCAGGTTGCCGCCGCGTCGGGCGGCTTGCTGCGCCTGGGTTCGGCTGACGGGCCGGTGCTGGAACTGCTGCCGCTGCCCTACCCGCTGCTCGAGGACATCTGAACGTCGTGGCACCGGCATGTGCCTGATCGCCTTTGCGCTCGATGTCCACCCGGATCTGCCCCTGCTGGTGGCGGCCAACCGGGACGAGTTCTTCGAGCGCCCCACGGCCCCCCTGCACCGCTGGACCCTGCCCGGCGGCGCGCCGGTGGTGGCGGGCCGTGACCTGCGCGCCGGCGGCACCTGGCTGGGCGTCAGCGCCTCGGGCCGAGTGGCCATGCTGACCAATGTCCGCTCGTCCGAGACCGGCGATGCCCGTCGCAGCCGGGGCGAACTCGCTTCCCTCTGGCTCGGTGGCGGGGTGGCAGACACCCAGGCCTTGGGCGATGCGGTGGATCCGGCCGATTTCGCGGGCTTCAATCTGGTGGCAGGCGATCTGCGGCAGGGCGACTGGCGTCATCTGAGCAACCGCAACCCGGCCGATCCGCACAGCCCGCATCCCCCCCGGCTGTGGCAGCAGCGCCTGGAGCCCGGTGTCCACGGCGTCTCCAATGCCAGCCTGAACACCGACTGGCCCAAGACCCGGCGCCTGCGCTCGGCCGTCTCGAGAGCCGTGTCCGAAGCTGCCGACGCAGGCCCGGGCTGGCAGCAGGTGCTGCACGAGGCGCTGGGTGACGGGTGCGCCGTGCCCGCCGCGGCCTTGCCGAGGACCGGTGTCTCCGATGAGTGGGAGCGCGCCCTGGCCTCGCCGTTCGTGCGCATGCCCGGGCGTGGTTACGGCACACGCTCCAGCCTCATCGTGCAGGCCCGCCGGCAGGATGGGGCCCTTTCCCTGACCCTGGACGAGTGGCGGCATGAAAGCGACGGCTCGGCGTCTGCCGGCCCGCGCTGGGATGCCCCGGTGCATCGCAGGGAAACGTTCGACCTCCCGGCCTGAGGCGCGCCAGTGTCTCCGCGCCGGTCCTGTGCGGATCGGTGCGGATCGGGGCTCAGAGGCGGGCCGCCATCTCCAGGTGCTCGATGCCCGCCTCGATGAAGGGTTCGCCCCTGGGCTCGAAGCCCATGCGGCGGTAGAAGCCGATGGCGCTGCGCTGGGCGTGCAGCAGCACCTCCCGGTCGCCGCGTTCCCGGGCCGCGACCATCAGCGCACGCAGGACGGCCGCGCCGATCTGGCTGCCGCGCATGACCCTGAGCACCGCCATGCGGCCGATCTTGCCGACGCCGGGTTCGTGCACCAGAAGACGCCCGGTGGCCAGGGGCTGCCCCAGCCGGTTGACGGCCAGGGCGTGGACGGCGTTGTCATCGGCGTCGTCGAGCTCGATCTCGGGCGCGATGCCCTGCTCCTGCACGAAGACCTCGGTCCGGATCCGGCTGGCCTCGCCGCCCAGCTCGCGCCAGTCGCCTGTGCGCACCTCGAAGACGTCCTGGCCCGCCTCGTAGCCGAGCAGGATGTCCCGCAGGGCCTGCGGCACCGGTCTGGAGCGCTGCGTGGCCGGGTCGGCAAACACATAGACCAGCTCCCCGCTGATCAGGTGTTCTTCCCCGCGGAAGATGGCGCCGGTGAAGGTCAGCGAGGAATTGCCGATCCGGCTGCACTTCATGCCGACATCGAGCAGGTCGTCCATGCGGGCCGAGGCATGGAACTCGACGGTCGCCTTGACCACATACAGGTCGCCCTCGAGCTGGTGCATGGCCGACTCGTAGGGCAGCGCCACCGCACGCCAGTAGTCGGTCACCGCGGTGTCGAAGTACATCAGGTAGTGGGCGTTGAACACGATCTTCTGCATGTCGACCTCGGCCCATCGCACACGCAGGCGGTGCAGGCAGCGGAAGTCGGTGGGTCGAAGCGGGCTCATGTCGGATCTCCTTTTCTGGTCGTGCTGTTCACCGGAAGGCCTGTCGCAGTGCCCTGGCGGCGTCGTTGTGGCACTGCAGGGCCTGGGGAATGGCCCGTCCGAACTGGATGAAACCGTGCACCACCCCGGCGTAGATGTCCAGGTCGACCGCCACGCCCGCCATCCGCATACGGTCGGCGTACATCACGCCCTCGTCGGTCAGGGGGTCGCATTCTGCCAGACCGATCCAGGCCGGAGCCAGCCCGTCGAGCTCGCGCACATGCCCGTGCTCGTCGACACCGTCGAGCGGGGCGAAGCGCCAGTCGTCGCGGTCGGCGGGGCTGCGCAGGTAATGACCGAAAAAGTAGCTGATGTGCGGCTCCTCCAGCAGGAAGCCCTGAGCAAATGTCTTGTGTCCGGGCGTGTCCTGGTGCCCCGCGCAGCCGGGATAGAACAGCAACTGCAGCGCCAGTGTCCACCCGGCATCGCGGGCGGCGATGGCGCTGACCGCTGCGAGGGTGCCGCCGGCACTGTCGCCGCCAATGGCGATGCGCGCGGGGTCCAGGCCGAGTGCGGCGGCGTTCTGGCGCAGCCAGACCAGGCTGTCCCAGGCGTCGTGCACCGCGGTCGGGAACTTCCAGTCCGGCGCCAGCCGGTAGTCGACCGAGAGCACGGCACAGTGCGCCAGGTGGGCCAGATGGCGGCACAGCGGCTCGTGCGTGGCCACGCTGCCGACGGTGAAACCGCCGCCGTGGAAGTACAGCAGCACAGGCAGGGGATCGGTCGAGGCGGGTGCGAACAGCCGCGCCGGCAGGTTGGCGCCGTCTCGCGCGGTCACGCTCAGGTCGTCCGCGCGCGCCAGCCTGTGCGGCGGGATGTCCAGGACGCCGGCACCGGCTTCGTAGGCGCGCCGCGCCTGGTCGGGGCCGAGTGCGTGCATCGGTGGATGGCCGGCCCGCGCGATGCGGTCGAGCACCCCGCGCATGGCGGGCGTGAGCAGGGCACGGGGGTTTCGGTGATGCGACGACATGGCCCGGCATTGTCCCTGTCTTTTCGGTGACCGGCGGTCACGCCGGTGCCATTGGCACCCGGGTTGCAGCCACGTATAGTTTTCCGGCAGCCCCCGTTTCCATGGCGAGAGACCCCGATGGCACAGATTCTTTACATCACCAACATCCTGATCGATTTCGGCGTCCTGTCCCAGCTGTCCGCCGAATGCGAGCGGGTGGGCATCCGGCAACCGCTGATCGTCACCGATCCCGGGGTCCGGTCGGCGGGCCTGCTGGACAAGGCGCTCGCCGCCCTGCCCGGCTGGCAGCCGGCGGTGTTCGACCAGACACCGTCGAACCCGACCGAAGCCGCGGTCCGGGCCGCCGTGGAGGTCTACCGCAGCCGCGCGTGCGACGGCCTGATTGCCCTGGGTGGCGGCAGCGCGATCGACTGTGCCAAGGGCGTGGCCATCGCAGCGGCGCACGACGGCCCGCTCAGCACCTATGCGACCATCGAGGGCGGCTCGCCCAGGATCACCGCAGCCGTGCCGCCGCTGATCGCCGTTCCCACCACCGCCGGCACGGGCAGCGAGGTGGCCCGGGGCGCCATCGTCATCGTGGATGACGGCCGCAAGCTGGGCTTCCACAGCTGGCACCTCGTGCCCAGGACGGCCCTGCTCGACCCCGAGCTCACCCTGGGGCTGCCGCCGCTTCTGACCGCCGCCACCGGCATGGACGCCATCGCCCACTGCATGGAAACCTTCATGGCGCCGGCCTTCAACCCGCCGGCCGACGGCATCGCGCTCGACGGCCTGCAGCGAGGCTGGGCGCACATCGAACGCGCCACGCGCGACGGCACCGACCGCGAGGCCCGGCTGAACATGATGAGCGCCTCCATGCAGGGGGCCATGGCCTTCCAGAAGGGCCTGGGCTGCGTTCACAGCCTCAGCCACAGCCTGGGCGGGCTCAATCCGAAGCTCCACCACGGGACCCTCAACGCGCTGTTCCTGCCGGCCGTCATCGCCTTCAATGCCGAGGCCGAGAGTGTGCGCCAGGAGCGGCGGCTGGAGCGCATGGCGCAGGCCATGGGGCTGGCGGCGGCGTCCGATCTGGGTCCGGCCATCCGTGACATGAATGCCCGCCTGGGCCTGCCCGGCGGGCTGGCGGAACTGGGGGTGACGCCGGAGCACTTCGACCGGGTCATCGAAGGGGCGCTCGCGGACCACTGCCACAAGACCAATCCGCGGATCGCCAGCGCCGACGACTACCGGCACATGCTGCGGTCCTCCCTCTGATGTCGCCTGAGCGCATGGCAACCGGACACCGGATTCCCCTGTCCCTGCTCGACCTGGTCGCCGTCCGCCAGGGGGGAACCGTCGCCGACGCGCTGTCCATCGCGCTGCGCACCGCCCGGCATGCCGAGGGCCTGGGTTTCAAGCGTTACTGGCTGGCCGAGCACCACAACATGCCGGGCATCGCCAGCTCGGCGACGGCGGTGCTGGTCGGCCACATCGCGGGCGGCACGCGAGACATCCGGGTCGGCTCGGGCGGCGTCATGCTGCCCAACCACGCGCCCCTGGTGGTGGCCGAGGCCTTCGGCACCCTCGCCGAGCTGCACCCCGGCCGCATCGACCTGGGTCTCGGTCGTGCGCCCGGCACCGATCCGCTGACCATGCGCGCCCTGCGCAGGGACCGCGTCGAGAGCGAGGAGGATTTCCCGCGCGATGTGGCCGAACTGCAGCGTCTGCTGGGACCGCTGCAGCCCGGGCAGCAGGTGATGGCCATGCCGGGTGCGGGCACCGAGGTGCCGATCTGGCTGCTGGGCTCCAGCCTGTTTTCGGCCCAGCTGGCGGCCGAGCGCGGCCTGCCCTACGCCTTTGCCTCGCATTTCGCGCCCCGATACCTGCTGCAGGCGCTCGAGCTGTACCGCCGCCTCTACAGGCCGTCGACCCGCTGGCCCCGGCCCTACGCCATTGTCGGTGTGCCGCTGGTCGCGGCACCCACCGACGGGGAAGCCCGGTTCCTGGCCAGCAGCGTGCAGCAGCGGGTGCTGGGCATCCTGACCGGCCGCCGCGGCCCCTTGCCGCCGCCGGTGGACGGCTTCATGGCCTCTTTGCCGCCCCGGGAGCGGGCCGCGGTGGAGGATTTCCTGGCCTGCGCCGTCATCGGTGGACCCCGGTCGGTGGGCGAGCAGCTCGCACGGCTGGCCGAGGTGACCCGTGCCGACGAGTTCATGCTGGTCTGCGACGTGTTCGACCCCGAACTGAGGCTGCGCTCGCTCAGCCTGGCTGCCCAGGCCTGGGCGCAGGCTCAGGCCGAACCGGCCACCGCGGACTGAACCGGCGACCCGTCGCTTTCCCGGCAGAACTCAGCCTGCGCTGCGCAGCAGCTGGGTCACCTTGCCGGCGTCGAGGGTGCCGGCCAGGGACTGCATCTGCGGCATGTAGCTCGCCTGCATCTGGCGGGCCGGTCCGAGCAGGTCCTGGAACGTGCTGCGCAGCAGTTCCGTGCTCATGACGCGGCCGCCACCGTAATACCGCCTGGCCACCTGACCCAGCGCATAGGTGGTGGCAAACGACATGGCCATGCCCGCCCCGGCCCGGCCGATTCCGCCGACCGTGCGCCCGGCCACCTTGCCGAGCAGGCCGCCGACGAGCTTGCGGCCGAACTGCTCCAGGTACTGCGAGGCCAGCCCGACACCGGCGGCCGCGACGAACTCGCGCACATGACCCTGGTCCAGTTCGATGCCGTGCGCCTTGCCGACGTTGTAGACCAGCCGCAGCTGCAGGGGAATGATGGCCATCGTGGCCCAGGACTGTGGCAGCAGCTCCAGGGCGCCGGCCAGCAGCGCGGCATTGAGGATGCGCTTGTCCAGCTGGGCGCCGGCTTCTGGCGACAGGGAGGGAACGGCGGCGGCCATGGCCGCCGGAGCGGCCACGACCGCGGCCGAAGGCGTCCACGTCGCCGCTTCCTGCAGTTCGGTCTCCTGCCTCTCGACGGCCTCGGCGCTGCCCCCCTCGAGCTTCAGCGCCTGCCGCAGTTGCACGAGGAACTCCGTCTCGGCACTCTGGCGCTCGCCGTCGGCGTCGCAGATGCCCACGGCGGTTTCGTAGGCCAGGTGGCGCAGGCCGGGCTCATCCAGCGCGGCGGTCGCCCGCGCCAGGTCCACGCGCCTGAGCAGCACATCCTGGTACAGCCGTGGCAGGCTGGACAGCGCGGCCTCCTGGCCGAGGGAGGCGGCGAGCGCGCGCACCGCCTCGCGCTCGCTGTCGTCTTTCCGGTTGTCGGCAAAGGCTGCCATCAGCGCGATGGTCAGCAGGGCGTCCTGTTGTTCGGGATTCATGGCTGGAGGGGCTCCGGTGGTTGCGTGTGCTGAAGATACCCTTGCGCTGACCCGCCCGGTCCGCCACTGGTTCCCGCAGCCGCACCCGGACAGGTCCGTGGCGGCCTGTACGGGTGCTGGATGAGCGGGCGGAACCGGGCTGCCCTGAAGGCCTCACCAGGCCAGGGCGCGCCGATGCGTCGATAATCCCGGCATGCGTTTCCTGATCGATTTCTTTCCCATCGCCCTTTTCGTGGTGGCCTACAAGATGCACGACATCTACACCGCCACCGCGGTGCTGATGGCGGCCACCGTGGTCCAGACCGGCATCATCTACGCGGTGGACCGCAAGCTGCAGACCCTGCACAAGGTCACGCTGCTGCTGGTGCTGGTGTTCGGGGCCCTGACCCTGTTCCTGCAGGACGAGCGTTTCATCAAGTGGAAGCCGACCGTGCTGTACGCCAGCCTGGCCATCGTGCTGGGGGCGGCTCTCTGGGGCTGGAAGAAGAACTTCCTGCAGATCCTGCTGGGCAGCCAGCTCCAGCTGCCGGATTTCGTCTGGGCGCGGCTGACGGTCATCTGGATCGGCTATTTCCTTTTCATGGCCGGCATCAACGCCTACGTGGCCGCTTTTTTCTCGACCGACTTCTGGGTCGATTTCAAGATCTGGGGTTATGCCTTCCCGGTCCTCTTCATCATCGGGCAGGGTCTGTACATCGCCCGCTATCTGAAGGATGACACGGCGGGCGACCAGCCCGGCAAACCATGACAGCGAACGACCAGAGCCCCTCCTTTCCCACAGCCGGCAAGATCGAAACCGTGCTCCGGAACGCGCTGTCCCCGACCACCCTGGAGGTCATCGACGAGAGTGCCGCGCATGCCGGCCATGCCGGCTCCAATGGCCTGGGCTACGGGACACATTTCCGGGTCCGGATCGCCAGTCCGCGCTTTGCCGGCCTGAACCGGGTTGCCCAGCACCGGCTTGTGTATGATGCGCTGCGCGATTTCACGGCGGCTGGCCTGCATGCCCTGGCCATCGAGGTGCGCAGCTGAGGCCACGGCGGCGACACCTTTTGAAACCCCTGCCCTGAAACCCCCGGCCTGCAGCCGGCTCCAACCGACCATCCCATCCCTTTAGGAACACCATGAAAGTCGCTCTTTCAACCCTGGCCGCCGCACTGCTGCTGGCTGCCAGTCCGTGGGCCGCCGCCCAGAACGTCGCCATCGTCAATGGCAAGGCCGTTCCCAAGGCCCGCATCGAGGCGCTGGTCAAGCAGATCGAGGCCAGTGGCCGGACCGTCGACGAAGGTATGCGCGAACAGCTGCGGGAGGAGGTCATCCTGCGCGAGATCTTCATGCAGGAAGCCAACAAGCGAGGCATCGCGGCCACGCCGGAATACCGCGAGCAGATGGAGCTGGCCCGCCAGACCATCCTCATCCGCGCGCTGTTCGCCGACTTCCAGAAGCGCAATCCGGTGACCGACGCCGAGATCCAGGCCGAGTACGACAAGTTTGCCGCCGCCAATGCCGGCAAGGAGTACCGCGCCCGCCACATCCTCGTCGACACAGAGAAGCAGGCCAAGGACATCATCGCGGCCATCAAGGGCGGCGCCAGTTTCGAGGACATCGCGCGCAAGCAGTCCAAGGACCCCGGCTCGGGTGCCAACGGCGGTGACCTGGACTGGGCGGTGGCGTCCAGCTACGTGACCGAGTTCTCCGAGGCCATGGTCAAGCTCGACAAGGGCCAGATGACCGACGCACCGGTGCAGAGCCAGTTCGGCTGGCATGTGATCCGGGTCGACGACATCCGTCAGGTCCAGCTGCCTGCGCTGGCGGACATCCGGCAGCAGATCCAGCAGCAGATGGCCCAGCAGCGCATGAACGAATACCAGATGCAGCTGCGCGAGAAGGCCAGGGTCGAGTGACCCCGGCACGTGGCCCCTGAAGAACGCGACCGACGGTCGCGTTTTTTCATTGTGGCAAGGGGGCCGGTTCGGCATGCAGCCGCCCCATTGGCACCATGCCACCCCGCCTGATCCCCTATATTGGTCGCCATTCGGAGGCCAAACACCATGGACGGCAACAGCATCCTGCCCAGCGATGAGCACCGCCCAGGCCGGGCCGGCCTGGACTGGGATCGGGCCCAGGCGTTTCTCGCCCGGGAGCGCGAGACCTACACCCGCGAGAATCCGCGCTCGGCGGCGCTGTCCGCCGAGGCAGGGCGCCACCTGCTGTTCGGTGTGCCCCTGCACTGGATGAACGACTGGGGCACGCCGTTTGCCCTGCATGTCGCGCAGGCGCGGGGCACGCGGGTGACCGACGTGGACGGGCACGAGCGCATCGATTTCTGCCTGGGTGACACCGGTGCCATGTTCGGCCATTCCCCGCCCGCGGTTTCCCGGGCACTGCGGCACCAGGCCGACCGGGGCTACACGGCCATGCTCGCCACCGCCGATGCCGCCGAGGTCGGTCGTCTGCTGGCCGGGCGCTTCGGCCTGCCCTTCTGGCAGTTCGCGATGAGCGCGACCGATGCCAACCGGTACATCGTCCGCTGGATCCGGGCCGCCACGGGGCGCCGCAAGATCCTCGTGTTCAACGGCTGCTACCACGGCACCATCGAGGACGTCTTCGTCGACCTCGTGGACGGCCGTCCGGTCCAGCGCGAGAGCCTGCTGGGCCAGGTGCATGACCTGACCGCGCACACCGTGGTGGTCGAGTTCAACGACCTGCCCGCGCTGGAAGCCGCCCTGCGGGGGGGTGACGTGGCCTGCGTGCTCGCCGAACCGGTCATGACCAACATCGGCATGGTGCTGCCCGAGCCCGGCTTCTGGTCACGGGCGCAGGACATCATCCGACGCCACGGCACCCTGCTCGTGATGGACGAGACACACACCATCAGCACGGGTCCCGGTGGCTACGCCAGGGCCCACGGCATCGAGGCCGATGCGTTCGTGCTGGGCAAACCGGTGGGCGGCGGCGTCCCCTGCGCGGTCTATGGCATGAGTGCCGACCTGGCCGCCCGTGCGGTCAGGGCCAAGCAGGAAGCGCCTCCGGGCCACAGCGGCATCGGCACCACACTGACCGGCAACATGCTGGCCATGGCCGCGATGCGGGCCACGCTCGAGGAGGTGATGACGCAGGCGGCCTACGCGCACATGCTGCCACTGGCCGAACGTCTGGCCGAGGGCATCCGGGAGGTCATCGCGCGGCACGGACTGGCCTGGTGCGTGACCCAGGTGGGCGCCCGGGTCGAATTCCAGTTCTGCGCGCAGCCACCGGCCAACGGGACCCAGGCCGGGGCCGTGCTGGACGCCGAACTGGAGCACCTGATCCACCTGGGCCTGCTCAACCGGGGGGTGCTGATCACTCCCTTTCACAACATGATGCTGGTCTCGCCGGTGACCACGGGGGGTGATGTCGACCGCCTGCTGGCGGCCCTGGACGCGGTGCTGGCCGAGATCACGCCCCGGTGCTGAGGCCGCGCAGCCAGACGACGGCCATCAGCATCCCGATCAGGACCGGCTGGTGAAGCAGGTAGTAGCTCAGGCTCCACTGACCGAGCGTCACCAGCAGTCGCCGCGATCTTCCGGCCGGTGACGCCGGTCCCTGCAGCCAGGCGGGACGGTGGTGCAGCAGCCGCTGGCCAGCGGCCATGCCCCACCACATCACCCCCAGCCAGGGCAGCAGGGGCAC
>SBFS01000199.1 GCA_006227825.1 Burkholderiales bacterium
TCGGGTGATGCCGATGCCGTAGCAGCCCATCTCGAAATGCCTGGGCTTGCCGTCGGTGTCCAGGAAGGTGGCGTTCATGGCCCTGCTGTACTTGGTGCCCAGGTAGAACACGTGCCCGACCTCGATGCCGCGCTCGATCGCCAGAGGCCCTTTGCCGTCGGGCGAGGGATCGCCTTCGACCACGTTGCGGATGTCGGCCACGCAGTCGGGCTCGGGCAGATCGCGGCCCCAGTTGACACCGGTGATGTGGAAGTCCACCTCGTTGGCACCGCAGATCCAGTCGGCCATCACAGCCACCTCGCGGTCGGCGACGACCTTCACCGGCTGCCTCAGGCCGATGGGGCCCAGATAGCCGGGCCTGCAGCCAAAGTGCGCCTCGATCTCGGGCACGGTGGCAAAACGGAAGCCCCGGTCCAGGCCCGGCACCTTGCCCACCTTGACCTCGTTCATGTCGTGGTCGCCGCGCACCAGCAGCAGCCAGACCTGGGACCCGACGACCTCACCCGCGTCGCTGACCTTGTCGGTGGCCAGCACCAGCGACTTGACCGTGGTGGACAGCGGCACGCCGAGCAGATCGGCCACATCGGCGCAGGTGCTCTTGCCGGGCGTCGGTGTCCTTGCCAGGGGTTTGGCTGGCGCCGGACGCGGGCCGGCCGGTGCCAGCGCCTCGGCCTTCTCCAGGTTGGCGGCGTAGTCGCTGCCCGGGCAATAGACGATGGCGTCTTCGCCGGTGGCGGCAATCACCTGGAACTCCTCGCTCAGGTCACCCCCGATGGCACCGCTGTCGGCAGCCACCGCGCGGTAGCGCAGGCCGAAGCGGTCGAAGATGCGGCGGTAGGCGGCGGCCATGCCCTGGTAGCTGGCCTTGGCACCGGCCTCGTCGCGGTCGAAAGAATAGGCGTCCTTCATGATGAACTCCCGCCCGCGCATCAGGCCAAAGCGCGGCCTGCGCTCGTCCCGGAACTTCGTCTGGATCTGGTAGAGATTCTTGGGCAGCTGCTTGTAGCTCCGGAACTCCTGCCTGGCCACGTCAGTGACCACTTCCTCACTGGTCGGCTGGATCACGAAATCACGCTCATGGCGGTCCTGGATCCGCAGAAGCTCCGGGCCCATCTTCTCGAACCGCCCGGTCTCCTGCCACAACTCGGCCGGCTGCACCACCGGCATCGTCATCTCCACCGCGCCCGCGCGGTTCATCTCCTCGCGCACGATCCGCTCGACCTTCTGGATCACCCGCAGGCCCATGGGCATGTAGCTGTAGATGCCGGCACCGAGCTTCTTGATCATGCCGGCCCGGGTCATGAGCTGGTGGCTGACCACCTCGGCATCGGCGGGCGCTTCCTTGAGGGTGGAAATCAGGAACTGGGTGGCTTTCATGGCAACGGCAGCGCCGGCGCAATGGCCGGAAAAAAGGAAGATACGCAGGAGAGCCCGGGCGCAGGCCACCGGCCCATGCCACGGGAGGAACAGGGAAGTGCCCACTTCGCATTTCACACACGGCGAT
Source organism: Burkholderiales bacterium (assembly GCA_006227825.1). Classification (GTDB taxonomy): domain Bacteria; phylum Pseudomonadota; class Gammaproteobacteria; order Burkholderiales; family Burkholderiaceae_C; genus Hydrogenophaga. The sequence goes on from SBFS01000199.1 coordinate 1,505, forward strand.
GCATAATGGACACAGTTCAAAATTTGGGGTCGATTATGCTTGACAGAGAAGGCTTCAGGCCCAATGTCGGCATCATTCTGCTCAACCAGAAAAACCAGGTGTTCTGGGGCAAGCGCATCCGCTCGCACTCCTGGCAGTTCCCGCAAGGGGGTATCGACCGGGGCGAGACCCCCGAGCAGGCGATGTACCGGGAGCTGCATGAAGAGATCGGTCTGCGCCCGGAACATGTGGCCATCGTCGCCCGCACACGCGACTGGTTGCGCTACGAGGTGCCGGACCGCTTCATCCGCCGGGATGCCCGGGGACACTACAAGGGCCAGAAACAGATCTGGTACCTGTTGCGGCTGGTCGCCCAGGACTGGCACCTGAACCTGCGCGCCAGCAGCCATCCGGAATTCGACGCCTGGCGATGGCACGACTACTGGGTGCCTCTGGATGTGGTGGTCGAGTTCAAGCGCGGCGTCTACGAAATGGCCCTGACCGAGCTGTCGCGCTACCTGCCCCGGCACGACAACCGAAACCGCTACCTGCGTGGCGGCATGCGCCACCGGCCTGCCGAGGAAACAGCGGTTCCCGGGGCGATATCGGGCATGCAGGCCCAGATGGAACTGCCGCCCGGAGGCAGTTTCGACCCGGATCCGCAGCGCACCTGAGGCAGCCGGCGTCACCGGGTCCGGACGCTCAGGCGGGCATCAGGACCAGGTTGTCCCGGTGAATCATCTCGGGCTCGCCGACATAGCCCAGCAGGCGCTCGAAGTCGGCCGAAGAACGGCGGCAGATCAGGCGTGCCTCCGGGCTGGCGTAGTTGGCCAGTCCCCGGGCCACCTCCCTGCCCTGCGGGTCGCGCACCGCGATGACGTCCCCGCGCGAGAAGTCCCCCGAGACGCTGACCATGCCGATCGGCAGCAGGCTCTTTCCCTCGCTGACAAGCTTGTGCACCGCACCGGCGTCGACCGACACCGAACCCCGCAACTGGAGATGATCCGCCATCCAGCGCTTGCGCGCCTGGTTCTTCGGTGTCTGGGCCACCAGGCAGGTCCCGATGGGTTCGCCACCGGCCAGGCGCTGCAGCACTTCGGGCTCCCGTCCCCACGCGATGACCGTGCTGGCACCCGACCCTGCAGCCCGCTTGGCCGCCAGGATCTTGGTGATCATGCCTCCCTTGCCGATGCCGGAGCCGGCGCCTCCGGCCATCGCCTCCAGTCGCGGATCGCCGGCGCGCGCCACGTGCACGAATTGCGCCGACGCGTCGCGGCGCGGATCGGCCGTGTAGAGGCCTTTCTGGTCGGTCAGGATGATCAGCAGGTCGGCCTCGATCAGATTGGCCACCAGCGCGCCCAGGGTGTCGTTGTCGCCGAACTTGATCTCGTCGTTGACGACGGTGTCGTTCTCGTTGATCACCGGCACCACCCGCAGATCCAGCAGGGTCAGCAGGGTCGAACGGGCGTTGAGGTACCGCTCGCGGTCCGCCAGGTCGGCGTGCGTCAGCAGGACCTGCGCGCTGCCGACACCGCAGGCCCGCAGCTTGGTCTCGTACATCTGGACCAGCCCCATCTGCCCGACGGCTGCGGCCGCCTGCAACTCGTGGATCTCCCGCGGACGCGTGGCCCAGCCCAGGCGCTTCATGCCCTCGGCCACCGCCCCGCTGCTGACCATCACCAGCTCCCGCCCTTGCTGGACGAGGGATGCCAGCTGCTGGCTCCACTGGCCGATGGCCTGCTCATCCAGCCCCCGGCCCTCGTTGGTGACCAGGCTGGAACCCACCTTGACCACGATGCGGCGGGCGGCACCCAGCAACTGGGCCGGGGATTCGGCGATCAGGGGACTGACTTCTGAGACCATGGAATGAGCGGCAGGAACCGTCAGGAAACTGGGGGAGACCGGCGCCTGTCAGGCTGCCGGCGCCTGGAACCGGGGATCGACCTCGGCAGGGGGCTGTTGCTGCGCGTGGACCTGGGCGATGTGTTCATAGACCTTCTGCACCAGCAACTCGCAGCCTTCGCGGGTGAGCGCCGATATCTCGAAAACGGGCCCCTTGTAGCGCAGGCGACGGACGATGTCGCGCACCAGGGCCTGACGTTGCCCGGGGGGCACCATGTCCAGCTTGTTGAGGACCAGCCAGCGCGGCTTGGCGTGCAGGCCGGGATCGTACTTCTTGAGTTCGGCCACGATGGCCCTGGCCTGCCGGACCGGATCCACCGACTCGTCAAAGGGCGCCACGTCGACCAGATGCAGCAGCAAGCGGGTGCGCTGCAGGTGGCGCAAGAACTGGTGTCCCAGCCCTGCTCCCTCGGATGCCCCTTCGATCAGTCCCGGCACATCGGCGACGACAAAACTCTTTTCCGGACCCACACGGACCACCCCGAGATTGGGGTACAGCGTGGTGAACGGATAGTCGGCGATCTTGGGGCGCGCATTGGAGATGGCGGCAATCAGGGTCGACTTGCCGGCGTTGGGCATGCCCAGCAGACCGACATCGGCCAGCACCTTGAGCTCCAGTCGCAAGGACTTGCGCTCGCCCGGCCAGCCGGGCGTCTTCTGGCGGGGGGCGCGGTTCGTCGAACTCTTGTAGTGCATGTTGCCGAAACCGCCGTCCCCCCCCTTGGCGATCATCACCTCTTCGCCCGGGGTCAGCAGTTCGTGCAGCACTGCGCCCGTCTCTGCATCGCTGATGATGGTGCCGACCGGCATCTTCAGGAAGATATCGTCCCCCTTGACACCGAACATGTCCGAACCCTTGCCGTGTTCGCCCCGCTGGGCCTCGAAACGGCGGGTGTAGCGAAAGTCAACCAGCGTGTTCAGGCTGCTGTCGGCGACCGCGATGACATGCCCGCCGCGCCCGCCATCCCCCCCGTCCGGCCCGCCGAACTCCTTGTATTTTTCATGCCGGAACGAGGCGCAGCCGTTTCCGCCATCACCAGCGGCGACATCGATCGTGGCTTCGTCGACAAACTTCATCTCTGTTCCTGCGGAAAAACACGAAAGGCCCGCATCTGCGGGCCTTCGCTCGAACGATCCGGCACCCTTCCTCGCGGCAATTCTGCCCCGGCCAAGGCCGGACCCGCGAAGCGGTCCCGTATCAGACGGGGGTGACGCTCACCACGTGGCGGTTGAGTGCGCCCTTGACGGCAAACGTCACATGGCCGTCCGCGGTGGCAAAGAGGGTGTGGTCCTTGCCGACACCGACGTTGGTGCCCGGATGGAACTTGGTGCCGCGCTGGCGAACGATGATGGAGCCGGCCGAGACCAGCTCTCCGCCGAAGGCCTTCACGCCGAGCATCTTGGGCTTGGAATCGCGCCCGTTTCGCGTAGAGCCGCCGCCTTTTTTCTGTGCCATTTCAAATCACTCCTCAGGCAGAGATCGCTGCGATCTGCAGTTCGGTGAAATTCTGACGGTGGCCCTGGCGCTTCTGGTAGTGCTTGCGACGGCGCATCTTGAAGATGCGGACCTTCTCGCCACGACCGTGAGCCAGCACCGTGGCCTTGACTGTTGCACCGGACACCAGGGGCGTACCCACCTTCAGTTCAGCGCCGTTGCCGACAGCCAGAACCTGGTCGATGACGATTTCCTGGCCCACGTCCGCAGCAATCTGTTCTACTTTGATTTTCTCGCCGGCAGCCACGCGATACTGCTTGCCACCGGTTTTTATGACCGCGTACATATGAACCTCATTCAGGTGACTTCCCGCCCGGGCCACAGGACCGGTGGCAGGAAACACATCAATACCTGACAGACGGATTTCTGCCAAGCCCATCAGTTTACCATGGGCAAGCCGAAGCGGCAAGCCCGAACCCGTCCCGCAATCCAGCGCCTGCCGAACCGGCCGGCGAGGCCCGCACCCCGATGGCTTCCTATAATCAGGGCCGCCCTCCAGGCCCTGCGGCCGAGCCAACGAACGACATCTTGAACGCCCCCACATCCGCCTCCGCCGCCCTGGACCTGCTGCAGGACGACATGAAACTGGTCGACCAGGTCATTGCCGACCGGCTGACATCCGACGTGCCCCTGGTCAGGGAGGTGGCCCAGTACATCATCTCGGCAGGCGGCAAGCGCCTGCGGCCGGCACTCCTGCTGCTGGTCAGTGGCGCCCTGGGCAGCCGGCATCCGCAGCGCCACGCCCTGGCCGCCGTGGTGGAGTTCATCCACACCGCCACCCTGCTGCACGACGACGTGGTGGACGAATCCACCCTGCGGCGCGGCAGGAAGACGGCCAACGAGCGCTTCGGCAATGCCGCCAGCGTCCTGGTGGGTGACTTCCTCTACTCGCGTGCCTTCCAGATGATGGTCGACGTCGACAACATGCGCGTGATGCAGGTGCTGTCGGAAGCCACCAACGTGATCGCCGAGGGCGAGGTGCTGCAGCTGATGAACATGCACGACGCCTCTCTGGATGAAGCGGCCTACCTGAAGGTGATCCGCTCCAAGACCGCAAAGCTGTTCGAGGCCAGCGCCCGCCTGGCGGCCATCCTGGTCGGGTCCGACGCCGGCACCGAGAGTGCCTGCGCCACCTACGGCCAGGCACTGGGCACCGCCTTCCAGGTGATCGACGATGTGCTGGACTACGAAGGCCAGGCCGATGAACTCGGCAAGAACCTGGGAGACGACCTGCGCGAAGGCAAGGTCACCCTGCCGATCATCTGCGCGCTGCGGGCAGCCGACCCCGGTCAGGCCAGCCTGATCCGGCATGCCATCGAGCATGGCGACCTCGCGCACCTGGACCAGATCCTGGACATCGTGACCCGCACCGGCGCCCTCGAGGAAGCCAGGCAAAGCGCAATGGCCGAAGCCGAACGCGCCGCGCAGGCCGCGCGACAGCTGCCCGACAACGAGTACCGCTCGGCTTTGCTACAATTGACGGTTGCACTGCTTGAGAGGCGCACCTGAGCGCCCACCGGCAGGCCGGCCTGGCAGAAAATCCTTACCCTGCCAAAGGCCATCAGGCCTTTCATGAAGGCCCATCGGGGTGTAGCTTAGCCTGGTAGAGCGCTACGTTCGGGACGTAGAGGCCGGAGGTTCGAATCCTCTCACCCCGACCAGGATTTCCATTGGCCCGGCTTGGGCAGACAGCCGGGCCGCCGCAGAGCGGCGCCAGTCGACCGCCCATCGCCGGCGGACCACCCAAGCGCGTCCTCTAAACCACAACGAGCCCCAAAATCGGCACAAGCCGCGTCAAATACGCTTCGCAAGTCCTTGATTTACGCTAGATTACAGGGTTATGGCGTCCTTTGACACCCCGACCCAGGAAAGCTCGACCATGGCCCTGCCCGGCCTGGCGCGGGCTTTGGTGGCCGCCGGCAAGCTGGGACAGCGGGCTGCCGAGGACCTCTACAAGAAGGCCCAGAGCAGCCGCAGCAGCTTCATCGCCGAGCTGACCGGCTCAGGTGCGGTTTCGGCTTCCGACATGGCGCACACCATGTCCACTGCCTTTGCCGCACCCCTGCTGGACCTGGACGCGATCGATGCCGAACGGCTGCCCAAGGGCCTGCTCGATCCCAAGATCTGCGCCGACTACCGCATTGTTGTGCTGAGCAAGCGCAACAACCGCCTGATGGTCGCCACCGCCGACCCGGCCGATCTGGGTGCCGCCGAAAAGATCAAGTTCGCCACCCAGATGGGCGTCGACTGGGTGAT
>SBFS01000144.1 GCA_006227825.1 Burkholderiales bacterium
GTCCATTCTGGAGTTTTCACCATGAGCAAGAAGCCCGTCCGTGTTGCCGTCACCGGCGCCGCAGGCCAGATCGGTTACGCCCTGCTGTTCCGCATTGCCTCCGGCGAGATGCTGGGCAAGGACCAGCCTGTGATCCTGCAACTGCTGGAAATCCCGGACGAAAAGGCACAGAACGCGCTCAAGGGCGTGATCATGGAACTGGAAGACTGCGCCTTCCCGCTGCTGGCCGGCATCGAGGCCCACGCTGACCCGATGACCGCCTTCAAGGACACCGACTATGCCCTGCTCGTCGGTGCCCGTCCGCGTGGCCCCGGCATGGAGCGCGCCGACCTGCTGGCCGCCAACGCCCAGATCTTCACCGCCCAGGGCAAGGCCCTGAACGCCGTCGCCTCGCGCAACGTGCGCGTGCTGGTGGTGGGCAACCCCGCCAACACCAACGCCTACATCGCCATGAAGTCGGCTCCGGACCTGCCGGCCAAGAACTTCACCGCCATGCTGCGCCTGGACCACAACCGGGCCGCCAGCCAGATCGCTGCCAAGATGGGCATCGCCGTGGGCGACATCGAGAAGCTGGCCGTGTGGGGCAACCACTCGCCCACCATGTACGCCGACTACCGTTTCGCCACCGTCAACGGCCAATCCGTCAAGGACGCCATCAACGACCATGAGTGGAACCGGGACGTGTTCCTGCCCACCGTGGGCAAGCGGGGCGCCGCCATCATCGCCGCCCGCGGCCTGAGCTCGGCCGCTTCGGCCGCCAATGCCGCCATCGACCACATGCGCGACTGGGCCCTGGGCACCAATGGCAAGTGGGTCACCATGGGTGTGCCTTCCAACGGCGAGTACGGCATCCCCAAGGAAGTCATGTTCGGTTACCCCGTCACCTGCGAAGGCGGCGAGTACAAGATCGTCGAGGGCCTGCCCATCGACGAGTTCAGCCAGGAATGCATCAACAAGACCCTGGCCGAGCTCGAGGGCGAGAAGGACGGTGTCAAGCACCTGCTTTGAGCCGGTAACCGCTTGGTAACTCGCCCGTGAAGCCGCATCCGCGCGACATCCTTGTGGGGGCCCAGGCCGGCACGTTCGCGTTGCCGGTCTGCGACCATTACAGCGGTGTCGAGGCACGGATGCGCAAGAGCCTGCAGCTGCAGGCCGAGTTGGCGTCGGAGTTCGGTGCCTGCATGTTCGACGTCACGCTCGACTGCGAGGACGGCGCTCCTGTCGGCGGCGAGGCCGAGCACGCGGCCCTGGTCACCGAGCTGGCCCTGGGCGCGCAGGCCGGTGCCCGCGTGGCCGTCCGGGTCCACCCGGTCGACCATCCGCATTTCGATGCCGACGTCTACCTGATCGCCGGCCGCGCCGGCGCGCGGCTGTGCCACCTGATGGTGCCCAAGGTCGAATCGGTGGCCGACGTCCGGCGTGCCGCGGCTGCGCTGGACGCCGCTGGTGCCGGCGCGCTGCCGCTGCATGTGCTGGTCGAGTCACCGGCCGCGGTGCACCACGCCTTCGACATCGCGGCCCACCCCCGCGTGGCCTCGCTCAGCTTCGGCCTGATGGATTTCGTCTCGGCCCATGGCGGCGCGATTCCAGCCTCGGCCATGTCGGTGGCAGGCCAGTTCAGCCATCCCCAGGTGCTGCGCGCCAAGCTCGAGGTGGCGGCTGCCTGCCATGCGCACGGCAAGGTGCCGTCGCACAACGTCGTGACCGAGTTCAGGGACCTGGCCGCGCTGGAGCAGGCGGCCCGGCGTGCCGCGACAGAGCTGGGCTACACGCGGATGTGGAGCATCCATCCGGACCAGATACGGCCCATCCTCAAGGCCTTTTCCCCGACCGGGGCGGACATCGACACCGCGGTCCGGATCATCGAAGCGGCCGTCGCTGCCGACTGGGCGCCGGTGCAGCACCAGGGCCGGTTGCACGACCGCGCCAGCTACCGCCATTACTGGCAGGTGATCGAGCGCGCGCACCAGACCGGGCATGCCTTGCCCGAAACCGTGCGTGGCTGGTTTCCTGCATGACCCCTAAACATACCCACCATCACCCACCCCACCGGAGAACGCCATGTCGACCTTCCTGACCGACTACCGCGCCCACGCTGCTGAACGCGCTGCCCTGGGCATCCCCCCGCTGCCGCTGGACGCCAAGCAGGTCGCTGCCCTGATCGAGCTGATCAAGAACCCGCCCGCCGGCGAGGAAGCCTTCCTGATGGAGCTGCTGACCTACCGCGTGCCCCCGGGCGTGGACGATGCGGCCAAGGTCAAGGCCAGCTTCCTGGCCGCCGTGGCCCACGGTGACGAGAAGGTCGCCCTGATCTCCAGGGCCAAGGCCACCGAGCTGCTGGGCACCATGGTGGGTGGCTACAACGTGCATCCGCTGATCGAGCTGCTGGACGACGCCGAGGTGGCGGGTGTGGCTGCCGAGGGCCTGAAGAAGACCCTGCTGATGTTCGACTACTTCAACGACGTGGCCGAAAAGGCCAAGGCCGGCAATGCCAGGGCCCGCGAAGTGATGCAGAGCTGGGCCGACGCCGAGTGGTTCACCAGCCGCCCCCCTGTCGAGAAGAAGATCACCGTCACCGTGTTCAAGGTGCCGGGCGAAACCAACACCGACGACCTCTCGCCCGCGCCCGACGCCACCACGCGCCCGGACATCCCGATGCACTACCTGGCCATGCTGAAGAACACGCGTCCCGACGCGGCCTTCAAGCCGGAGGAGGACGGCAAGCGCGGCCCGATGCAGTTCATCGAGGACCTGAAGAAGAAGGGCCATCTGGTCGCCTACGTGGGCGACGTGGTGGGCACCGGTTCCAGCCGCAAGTCGGCCACCAACAGCGTGATCTGGGCCACCGGCCAGGACATCCCCTTCGTGCCCAACAAGCGTTTCGGCGGTGTGACGCTGGGCGGCAAGATCGCCCCGATCTTCTTCAACACCCAGGAAGACTCCGGCTCGCTGCCCATCGAGGTGGACGTGAGCAAGCTGGAGATGGGCGACGTCATCGACATCTATCCCTACGACGGCAAGATCGAAAAGAACGGTGCCGTGGTGGCGGAGTTTGCGCTCAAGAGCCAGGTGCTGCTGGACGAGGTGCAGGCCGGCGGCCGGATCAACCTCATCATCGGTCGCTCGCTGACCGCCAAGGCGCGTGAGTTCCTGGGCCTGCCGGCGTCCACCCTGTTCCGCCTGCCCAGCGTGCCTGCCGAAAGCAAGGCCGGCTTCACCCTGGCACAGAAGATGGTGGGCCGCGCCTGCGGACTGCCCGAAGGCCAGGGCGTGCGTCCCGGCACCTACTGCGAGCCGCGCATGACCACCGTGGGTTCGCAGGACACCACGGGCCCCATGACCCGCGATGAACTCAAGGACCTGGCCTGCCTGGGCTTCAGCGCCGACCTGGTGATGCAGTCTTTCTGCCACACCGCGGCCTACCCCAAGCCGGTGGACGTGAAGACGCACCGCGAACTGCCCAAGTTCATCAGCAGCCGCGGGGGTGTTGCGCTGCGTCCGGGCGACGGCGTGATCCACAGCTGGCTCAACCGCCTGCTGCTGCCCGACACCGTGGGCACCGGTGGTGACTCGCACACCCGCTTCCCGATCGGCATCAGCTTCCCCGCCGGTTCCGGCCTGGTGGCCTTCGGTGCCGCCACCGGCGTGATGCCGCTGGACATGCCCGAGTCGGTGCTGGTGCGCTTCAAGGGCCAGATGCAGCCTGGCGTGACCCTGCGTGACCTGGTGCATGCCATCCCGCTGTACGCCATCAAGGCCGGTCTGCTGACCGTGGCCAAGGCCGGCAAGAAGAACATCTTCTCGGGTCGCATCCTGGAAATCGAGGGCCTGCCCGACCTGAAGGTGGAGCAGGCGTTCGAGCTGTCCGATGCCTCGGCCGAGCGCTCCGCCGCCGGCTGCACCATCAAGCTCAACCCCGAGCCGATCAAGGAATACCTCACCAGCAACATCGTGCTGATGAAGAACATGATCGCCGACGGCTACGAAGACAAGCGCACCCTGCAGCGCCGCATCGAGAAGGTCGAGGCCTGGCTGGCCAAGCCCGAGCTGCTCGAAGCCGACAAGGACGCCGAATACGCCGCCGTCATCGAGATCGACCTGGCCGACATCAAGGAACCCATCCTGTGCTGCCCGAACGATCCGGACGACGCCAAGACCCTGTCGGAGGTGGCCGGCACCAAGATCGATGAAGCCTTCATCGGCAGCTGCATGACCAACATCGGCCACTTCCGTGCTGCGGCCAAGCTGCTCGGCGGCAGCCGCGACATCCCGGTCAAGCTGTGGGTGGCCCCGCCGACCAAGATGGACGAGAGCGAGCTGATCAAGGAAGGCCACTACGCCAGCTTCGGCGCGGCCGGTGCCCGCACCGAAATGCCCGGCTGCTCGCTGTGCATGGGCAACCAGGCGCAGGTGCGCGAAGGCGCCACCGTGGTGTCCACCAGCACCCGCAACTTCCCCAACCGCCTGGGCAAGAACACCAACGTGTTCCTGGCCTCGGCCGAGCTGGCGGCCATTGCGTCCAAGCTGGGTCGCATCCCCACGGTGGCCGAGTACCACGAAGCCATGGGCATCGTGAACAAGGACGGCGCGGCGATCTACAAGTACCTCAACTTCGACCAGATCGAGGAGTACGTGGAGACTGCCAAGACGGTCGCCTGAGCGGTCTGGTGTCGCAATGAACGAGGCCCGGGGAGCAGTCCCCGGGCCTTTTTCATGGCCCGCGGCGCCGCTTCAGGCTGTGGCCGGGCGAATCCGGTGGCGCCAGCCGTCGACCGAGTACAGCAGCAGTGCAGTCCAGATCAGGGCGAAGCCGGTCAGCCGCGGCCCGGAGAACGGCTCGCCGTAGAGCAGGGTGCCCAGCAGCAGCAGGATGGTGGGCGTCAGGTACTGCAGCATGCCCATGGTCGAGAGCGGCAGGCGCCGGGCGCCGGCGGAGAACAGCAGCAGCGGGATGGCGGTGACGGGACCGCAGAGCACGAACAGCAGCCAGGTGTGCGTGTCGTGGCCGGGCATGCTGCCGCCCTGGTGGCCCCAGAGCAGGACCAGCGCTGCCAGCGGGGCCAGCAGCATCGTCTCCAGCGACATGCCCTCCAGAGCACCCAGCGGCGCCAGCTTGCGGATGAGGCCGTACATCCCGAAGCTCAGGGCCAGGGCCAGGGCGATCCAGGGCACATGCCCGGTGAGCAGGGCCAGCCAGAGCACACCGGCGGCCGCGATGCCGAAAGCCGTCCACTGGCCCCGGCGGGGGCGTTCATGCAGGAAGACGAAGCCCAGGGCCACGTTGACCAGCGGCAGGATGAAGTAGCCCAGGCTGGCATCGAGGACGTGGTCGTTGTTGACCGCCCAGATGTAGGTCAGCCAGTTGGCGGCCAGCAGTGCGGACGAGGCGGCGAAGATGGCCAGCAGGCGCGGGCTGCGCCAGGCCTCCTTCAGCCAGGTCCAGCGCCGCAGCGCGGCCAGAACCAGCAGCACGAATGCGAGCGACCACACCATGCGGTGCAGCACCACCTCCAGTGCTCCCACATGCTGCAGTTGCCTGAAGAACAGCGGGAAGAGGCCCCACAGACCGTAGGCCAGGATGCCGAAGGCCAGTCCGCGGCGCATCAGGCGGCCACCCCGCACAGGCGTCGCCATCCGGGCCAGCCCTCCCGGGCGATGGCGAACTTGCGGGTGGCATGGCTCCAGGATTCGCCGGCGGTCATGGCATCGGCGAAGGCCTGGCCGTCGGCGACCCGGGTGCCCCCCAGCAGGGTGACGCCGCGCTCGAACAGGACGTCGGGCCAAAGGCCCGCCGAGGGGCCGATGACTGCAAAACGCGTGGCCCGGGGCGTCGCCGCCAGCATGTCGTCCAGCGTGTCGTTCAGCAGCATGGTCGAGGTGCCGACCACGGTGTTGCAGGTGGCCAGCGCGTGGCGGTCGAGCGTGACATGCACGCCCGGAAATCGCGCTCGCTGCCGCGCCACCATCCCGGTGTTCATCTCGACCACCGTCAGGCGACCACCCGCGTCGTCGATGCGGCGCACCAGCGGAGGAAAGAAGCCGATCATGCCCAGATGGTCACCGGGGCCGAGCACCACGTCGCCCAGCGAGTTGCCCGCCGGCGGTGGCTGGTAGCCCAGGCGCCGCCAGACCGAGTCGGTCAGCGCGTTGATGGCCGCCAGGGCGACCGCGCGTCCCACCTCGTCGCCGCCGGCCAGCCCCTGGGCCAGGGCCAGCGGATCGGCGCCCGCCAGGGCCTCGCCGCGGCCGCTGCCATGGTCCGCCAGCAGCCGGTCCAGCGTCCGGCCCAGCAGGATGTAGGACAGACCGAACGAGCCGTCTTCCAGTTCGATCGCGCAGAACTCGGCGTCGTGTTGGCCGGGGTCACCCGGCCGGCGCGGGATGTGCAGGCGCCGCACGCGCGCGGCGGGCCAGCGCCGGTCGATGGCGCCCAGCTGTTGCAGGAGGGCGCAAGCCACGGAGGAGCGATGAGGGCTCATGCGGCTGACGTGGCTACCTGGAAGCGGCGCGGTACCGCGTTCAGAGCAGGCGGGCGATGAGCGCACCTTCGCTGGGGCCATTGAGCGGCACCCAGACGCGGATCGGGCTGCCCTGCGCCACCTCGATGGCCTGGCCGTCCTGGTTGTGCATGGCGTCCAGCTCGATGACGCGGTTGCCGCCGGGGTGGATGACTTCCAGCCTGTCGCCCACGGCAAAGCGGTTCTTGGCCTCCACCTCGGCCCAGCCGTCTTCGCGCACCTGCAGCACTTCGCCCACGAACTGGCTGCGCTGGCCCTGCGAACTGCCGTTGATGTAGTTCTGGTAGTCCTGGCTGGGCCGGCGCTCCAGCAGGCCGCCGGTGTAGCCGCGGTTGGACAGGCCCTCCAGCTCCAGCAGCAGCTCGGGGTTGAAGGGCTTGCCGGCCACCGCGTCGTCGATGGCGCGGCGGTAGACCTGCGCGGTGCGCGCCACGTAGTAGTGGCTCTTGGTGCGGCCCTCGATCTTGAGCGAGTCGATGCCCATGGCCGCCAGCCGGGCCACGTGCTCCACGGCACGCAGGTCCTTGCTGTTCATGATGTAGGTGCCGTGCTCGTCCTCCATGATGGGCATGAGCTCGCCCGGGCGGCCGGCTTCCTCGATCAGCCAGACCTTGTT
>SBFS01000207.1 GCA_006227825.1 Burkholderiales bacterium
CCGCTGGGCTTCGCGGTCATCGTGCTGGTCAGCCTGGTGACCCCGCCGCCCAGCCCCCGGGCGCAGGAGCTGGTCGATCTGGTGCGCTACCCGAACCTGCGCAACCGCTGAGCGGGCACATCGTCGGGCCGTGCCGGCTCAGACCGACATGCCGCCCGATACCTCCAGCACCGCGCCGTTGACGTAGCTGGCCTCGTCGCTGGCCAGGAAGGCGTAGACGCTGGCGATCTCCTCGGGCCGGCCCAGCCGGCGCAGCGGCACCCGGTGCTCCATTTCCTGGATCACCTTTTCGGGGATGGTGCCGAGGATCGGGGTCTGGATGAAGCCCGGGGCCACCGCGTTGACGCGAACGCCCTTGGGGCCGAGCTCGCGGCTCCAGGTCTTGGTGAAGCCGATGACGCCGAATTTGGTGGCCGCGTAGTTGGTCTGGCCGAAGTTGCCGTAGATGCCGACCACGCTGGAGGCATTGAGGATGACGCCGCCGCCCTGGGCGACCATGGTGTCGGCCACGGCCTGGGCGCAGTGGAACACACCGCGCAGGTTGACGTCGATCACCTTGTCGAACTGCTCCAGCGTCATCTTCTGCAGGCGCGCATCCTGCGTGATGCCGGCGTTGTTGACCAGCACGTCGATGCGGCCGAAGCGTTCCTTGACCTGGGCCACCACCGCGTCCACCATGTCGCGCTGGGTGACGTCCATGACGAAGCCGGTCGCGGTGGCGCCCTCGGCCTGGCATTGCGCCACCGCCGCATCCACCGCGGCCTGCCGGACATCGCAGACGACCACGATGGCGCCCTCGCGGGCGAACTTGACGGCGGTGGCCAGGCCGATGCCCTGGGCCGCGCCGGTGATGATGCTGACTTTGCCTTCGAGACGTTTCATGGGCTCAGTATTGCGGTTGATGCTGACGGAGCGTTGACTTGACCGCCTCGCTCAGCTCGAAACCCCTGCCGTGGCTTGCGGCCAGCTGCGCGCAGCGCTTCTCGAAGGCGTCCACACCCATGCCGTAGATGAACTGCAGCGCACCACCGGTCCAGGCGGGGAAGCCGATGCCGAAGATGGAGCCGATGTTGCCGTCGTGGACGCTGGTCAGGACGCCCTCGGCCAGGCAGCGGGCGGTCTCCACCGCCTGCCGGTAGAGCAGCCGGTCCTTGACCTCCTGCAGGTCCCAGGCCAGCCCGGGCTTCTCGAACAGCGTCCTCAGTTCGGGCCAGAGCAGCTTTTTCTGGCCCGCCGGGTAGTCGTAGAAGCCGCCTCCGGCGGCCCGCCCCGGACGGCCCAGCTCCTTGACCATGCGCTCGACCAGCAGCTCGCCGGGCGTGGCCTCGTAGGCCTTGCCCTCGGCGGCCAGGTCGGCCCGGGTCTGTTCCAGCACATGCACCGACAGCGAGAGCGCCGTCTCGTCCAGCACCGCCAGCGGGCCGACCGGCATGCCGGCCTGCATGGCGGCGTTCTCGATCACCGGCGCGGGGATGCCCTCGCCCAGCATGGCCGCGCCCTCCATGACGAAGGTGCCGAAGGTGCGGCTGGTGTAGAAACCGCGCGAGTCATTGACCACGATGGGCAGCTTGCCCAGTGCCTGCACATAGTCGTAGGCACGGGCGATGGTCTCGTCGTCTGTGGCCCGGCCACGGATGATCTCGACCAGCTTCATCTTGTCCACCGGGCTGAAGAAGTGGATGCCGACGAACTTGCGTGCATCGCGGCTGGCCTGTGCCAGGCCGGTGATGGGCAGCGTGGAGGTGTTGCTGGCGAAGAAACCGCCCTCGGCCAGCATCGGCTCGGCCTCCTGCGTCACCTGCGCCTTGAGCGCCCGGTTCTCGAACACCGCCTCGATGATCAGGTCGCAACCCTTGAGATCCGCCGCGCTGGCGGTGGGCGTGATCAGGCCAAGGATGCCCTGCTGCTTGTCGGCCGACATCCGGCCCTTGTCGACCCGCTTCTGTGTGAGCTTCGTGGTGTAGGCCTTGCCCTTTTCGGCCGCCTCGACGCTCACGTCCTTGAGCACGGTGGCGATGCCCCGCGTGGCCTGCGCGTAGGCGATGCCCGAGCCCATCATGCCGGCGCCGAGGATGCCCACCTTCTGGGGCCGGTACTTCGGCACGTCCTTCGGACGCGACTGCCCGCCCTTGATGGCGTTCATGTTGAAGAAGAAGGTGTTGATCATGTTGCGCGCCACCGGACCGACCATCAGGCCGGCCAGGTAACGGCTCTCCACCCGCATGGCCGTGTCGAAGTCGACCATGGCGCCCTCGACCATCGCGGCCAGCGCGGCCTCGGGGGCGGGGTAGAGGCCGCGCGTCTTCTGCTTGAGCACGGCCGGTGCCACCGTCAGCATGCCGGCGATCTTGGGGTTGCTCGGGGTGCCGCCGGGCATGCGGTAGTCCTTGCGGTCCCACACATGGGTGCAGGCCTCGGGCTTGCCCTGGGCGGCCTCGATGTAGGCCAGCGCACGCGGCATCAGCCCTTCGGGGGTGGCCACCAGCTCGTGCACGACGCCGATCTTCAGCGCCTCCTCGGGGCCGAACAGTTTGCTCTCCAGGATGTAGGGCTGGGCCGCCATCAGGCCCAGCACGCGCGTCATCTTGGTGATGCCGCCGCCGCCGGGAATCAGGCCCAGCGTGATCTCGGGCAGGCCGAACTGCACCTTGGGGTTGTTGACGGCGATGCGGTGGTGCCCGACCAGGGCCACCTCCCAGCCGCCGCCCAGCGCCGCGCCGTTCAGGCAGGTGACCACCGGCACGCCCTGCGTCTCGAGGATGCGGAAGTTCTTCTTGATGCGCTCGATCTCGCGGAAGACGCGCGGGCCGTCGGCTGCGGTCGAGCGCATCACGCCCTTGAGGTCGGCGCCGGCAAAGAAGGTGCTCTTGGCCGAGGCCAGCACGATGCCCCTGAGTTGCGCCCGGTCCTTGACCACCTGGGCCGCGATGGCATCCAGGTCGTCCTGCCACTGCAGGCACATGGTGTTGACCGGCGAGCCCTGCTCGTCGAAGGTGATGGTGGCGATGCCGTTGGCCAGCTCGTAGCGGATGGTCTTCGTGATCATGGGGTTCTTCCTCGGGCGTTCAGACACGTTCGACGATGGTTGCAATGCCCATGCCGCCACCGACACAGAGCGTGGCCAGGCCATAGCGCAGCTGGCGGCGGTGCAACTCGTCGATCAGGGTGTTCAGGATCATGGCGCCCGTCGCACCCAGCGGGTGGCCCATGGCGATGGCGCCACCGTTGACGTTGACCTTCTCGTGCGGCACGCCCATTTCCCGCATGAACTTCATGGGGACGGCGGCAAAGGCCTCGTTGACCTCGAACAGGTCGATCTGGTCGATGGTCATGCCGGCCTTGGCCAGGGCCTTGCGCGCCGCCGGCATGGGGCCGGTGAGCATGATGGTCGGATCGGCGCCAGAGAGGGCGGCGGCCACGATGCGCGCGCGCGGGGTGAATCCGTGCGTGCGGCCGGCGGCCTCGGTGCCGATCAGGATGGCGGCCGCGCCATCGACGATGCCCGAGGAGTTGCCCGCGTGGTGCACATGGTGGATGCGCTCGACCTGCGGGTAGCGCTGCAGGGCCACGGCGTCGAAGCCCATGGCGCCGAGCTGCTCGAAGGCCGGCTTGAGCCCGCCCAGGCCCTCCAGGGTGGTGCCGGGCTTGATGAACTCGTCGTGCTCCAGGATGGGCAGCCCCATGGCGTCCTTCACCGGCACCACCGAGCGGCTGAAGTGACCGGCCTCGCGCGCGGCGGCGGCGCGTTTCTGGGACTCCAGGGCGTAGGCATCGACGTCCTGGCGGGTGAAGCCTTCGATGGTGGCGATCAGGTCGGCGCCGATGCCCTGGGGTACGAACAGCGTGGCGCTGTTGGTCTCCGGGTCCTGCGCCCAGGCACCGCCGTCGGAGCCGATCGGCACGCGGCTCATGCTTTCGACGCCGCCGGCGACCACCAGGTCCTCCCAGCCGCTGCGCACCTTCATGGCGGCCATGTTCACGGCCTCCAGGCCCGAGGCGCAGAAGCGGTTGAGCTGCACCCCGGCGCAGCGCCAGTCCCAGCCGGCCTTGAGCGCCGCGACCTTGGCGATCACCGAGCCCTGCTCGCCGATCGGGGCGACCACGCCCATGACCACGTCATCGACGGCCGCGGTGTCCAGGTCGTTGCGGCGCTGCAGCTCGGCCAGCAGGCCTGAGAGGAGGTTGATCGGCTTGACCTCGTGCAGGCTGCCGTCCTTCTTGCCCTTGCCGCGCGGGGTGCGGATGGCGTCGTAAACAAAGGCTTCGCTCATGCTGTCTCCTTGGGGATGGGCCCGATTGGCCATGTGAACCGGATCAGTATAGACTTTTGCCAAGCAAATGCTCTGTAAAAATCATCCATCCCAGTCCGAAAGGTGACAACATGATCGAACGCACCCTGTTCAACGCCGACCACGAGGCCTTCCGGGACAGCTTCCGCCGCTTCGTCGAGAAAGAGATCACCCCCTTTCACGAGGCCTGGGAAGAGCAGGGCTACGTGGACCGCGAGGTCTGGCGCAAGGCAGGCGAGAACGGCTTCCTGTGCATGACCATGCCGGAGGCCTACGGTGGCGCCGGTGCCGACAAGCTGTACTCGGTGGCCCAGATGGAGGAGCTGGCCAGCGCCGGCGTCACCGGCATCGGCTACGGGCTGCACAGCGAGATCGTGGCGCCCTATATCCTCCACTACGGCACCGAGGAGCAGAAGCGCAAGTACCTGCCCCGGCTCGCCAGCGGCGAGATGGTGGGCGCGATTGCCATGAGCGAGCCGGCCGCCGGCAGCGACCTGCAGGGCGTCAAGACCACGGCCATCCGCCAGCCCGACGGCAGCTACCTGCTCAACGGCAGCAAGACCTTCATCACCAACGGCTGGCATGCCGACCTGGTGATCGTGGTGGCCAAGACCGATCCCGCCGCCGGGGCCAAGGGCACCAGCCTGATGCTGGTGGAGCAGGGCATGGCGGGCTTCTCCAAGGGCAAGCGCCTGAAGAAGCTGGGCATGAAGGCGCAGGACACCTCCGAGCTGTTCTTCGACAACGTGACGGTGCCGGCCGGCAACCTGCTGGGCGGTCCGGCCTTCGAGGGGCGCGGCTTCATCTGCCTGATGGAGCAGCTTCCCTGGGAGCGCCTGCAGATCGCCATCGGCGCCGTGGCTGCGGCACAGGCGGCGATCGACTGGACGGTGCAGTACGTGAAGGACCGCAAAGTGTTCGGCCAGCCCGTGGCCAGTTACCAGAACACCCGCTACACGCTGGCCGAGCTGCAGACCGAGGTGCAGGTGGCGCGCGTTTTCGTGGACAAGTGCTGCGAGCTGATCTGCGAGGACAGGCTGGACACGGCCACTGCCAGCATGGCCAAGTACTGGTGCAGCGACCTGCAATGCAAGGTGATGGACGAATGCGTGCAGCTGCACGGCGGCTACGGCTACATGTGGGAGTACCCCATCACACGCGCCTACGCGGACGCGCGCGTGCAGCGGATCTATGGCGGCACCAACGAGATCATGAAGGAGGTGATCTCGCGCGGCATGGGACTGGGCGGGCGCTGAGCCATGTCCCTGATCGCCCCCGACCTGCGGCGCTGCTGGCTGTTCGGACCCGGTGCCGATCCGGCTGCGCACGAGGCCCTGCTGGCCACGGCGGCCGAGGTGCTGATCGTGGACCTGGAGGACTTCACGCCGGCACCCTTGCGTCCCCGGGCACGTGCCGGGCTGGCGGCGTTGCTGGAGCGCTGCCGGCTGGCCGGCAAGCTGGGGGCTGTGCGCATCAATGCGCTCGATGCCGACGGGCCGACCGATCTGGCCGCTGCCATGGCGGCAGGGGCCGACATCATCGCCTATCCGATGGCCGAGCGCGCCGGCGACATCCATGCACTGGACCTGGCCATCACCCACTGGGAGTCGGCCGCGGGCCGGGTGCCTGGCACGACCGAGATCCTGCCCGTGTGCGAGACCGCACAGGGTGTGCTGGAGGTGCGGGCGATGGCCGCTGCCAGCCGGCGCGTGCGCGCCGCCCTGCTCGGAGCCGAGGATCTGGCCGCCGACCTGTGCGCCGAGCGCAGCCCCGAAGCCCTCGAACTGGAGCAGGCGCGCCGGCACTTCCTGCTTCTGTGCCGCGCAGCGGGCATCGAGCCGGTGGACGCGCCGCACACGTTCGGCGATGTCGAGGGAGCCAGGCGCGAGACCGTGCATGCGCGCCGTCTCGGCTACCGCTGCAAGTCCCTGGTGCGGCCCGAGCACGTGCAGGCCGTCCGCGATGTGCTCACGCCGACCGCCGACGAGGTCCTGCGCGCAGGGGCCATGGTCGAAGCCTTCGAGGCGGCGCGCGCGCAGGGCCTGGACCGCGCGCTGGTCGACGGCCTGTGGGTCGAGGTGCCGACCTGGCGCCATGCCTTGCGGCTGCTCGAACGCGCCAGGCGCCTGCAGGGGCAGGACTCGGCGCCGTGAGGATGCGCCGGGCCGGCGGGGCCCGGCTCAGGGGCCCGCCAGCGTCCAGGTCGAGGCCAGGGGCACACCGGCTGGCGCCTCATGGTCCGCCACGACCCATATCCGCTGCCGCCGGGCGGCCTGCTCGGACAGCAGGCCCAGCAGCCACCGCGTCGACGGGGCATCGAGCGCCGCCAGCGGCTGGTCGAGCAGGGTGAGGGCGGCTCCGCTGGCGAAAGCCGCAACCAGACCGACCTTGCGCCGGCTGCCGGCGGACAGCATGAACATCTGCTTGTCCATGTGCGGTGTCAGGCCGGCGGGGTCGAGCAGCGCCAGGCAGTGCGCCTGGCAGAAGCGGGGGTGGCGGGGCGCCAGCCGGTCGATGAATGCGCGGGGCGTGAGCCCGTCGAAGGACGGGTCGCCCATGTCCACCCGGAAAACCTCCCGCTGCCAGGCCCCGGCGTCACCGGGCATGCGGTGCGGACCGAGCTGCATGTGCCCGGCGGCGGCGCCAAGGTCGGCGGCCAGCAGGCGCAGCAGGGTGGTCTTGCCGCAGCCCTCCTCGCCGGTCACCAGATGGACGCCGGCCGGCAGGTCGGCATCGAGGTCCCGCAGCCAGGGCGCCTGCGGCCCGGGTGCCGAGAGCCCCCGGATCATGAGGACGGGACGGAGCTCGCCGTCGCCTTCTG
>SBFS01000285.1 GCA_006227825.1 Burkholderiales bacterium
CCAGTCGCGCGAAGGCGTCGAAGCCCTGTTCGAGGAAGTGCTGCAGGGCGCCAAGGCCAGCGACCTCTGCTGGCTTGCGCATCATGCGAAGCGCCATGCGAAGTGACTTGCTGCGGGTCAGCCGCTCCAGCTCGCTGCCCAGGTGCTCAACGACGGCCAGTTGCCGGTGACGGGCCTGGGCCTGGCCGGTCGCACGCCATGCGCTCAGGTAGCGAGCCGGCTCTGAGGTGGCCCCTGAAAGCGCCTGCCAGTGCCCGGCCATGGTCAGGTCCAGCGACTCGGTCAGCGCATGAAGTTCAGCCAGATCGCAGGACAGCCGCCCGATGTCCTGCGGAAAAAGCCGCTCGATGGCTCCGGCGATGCGGCCGAACTGCTGGTCGCGCTCGCTGAAGTCCCGCGCGCTGTACAGCTCTTCGAGAAAGAAACGGGCCGCATCGACACGACCGGGGTCGAGCAGCATGTCGCGATAGGTGCCACGGAAGCGGCGCCCCTGCAGGCTCTTGACAGCCTGTACCTCATCAGCCAGGCCGAGCGTCCTTGCCTTCTGGCGCAGGACCTGGACGTGTTCCAGCTGCACGCGGATCTGCTCGGCGAACGAAAGCGCAGGGGGCATAGAACCAAGCATAACGCGCGGCAGTCGCGTCGCCATGGTCTTGTGGAAGCGGGGATTTCTGCACCATAATTGACGTTTACGTAAACGTCAATGAAACATCCGATGGACAGGCGGGCATGATGGCATCCAGGAACGACCCCGATCCCTTGCGCGCACGGGTGCAGGCCAGTCTGGACCGCCAGGGCATGATGCAGCAGCTGGGTGTGCGCCTGCTGGCGGTGGCATCCGGGAGCGTGACGCTGGCCATGCCCTATTCCGATCGCGTGACCCAGCAGCAGGGCGGATTCCACGGCGGTGCCATGGGAGCCCTGGCCGACATTGCGGGCGGCTATGCCGCCCTGACCGTTGCGCCCGAAGGCATGGAGGTGACCACGGTGGAGTACAAGATCAATTTTCTGGCCGCTTTCCAGGGCGGCGAGCTGCAGGCCACCGGGCGGGTGGTCAAGGCGGGCCGGCGGATCATCGTGACGGCGGCCGAGGTGGTCCATGTCTCGGAGGCCGGGCAGCGAAGCGACTGCGCCGTGATGCAGCAGACCCTGGTTCCCGTCCCGAAGACCTATTGAAACCGATCACACCGGCCCGACCCGGCCAGCCTGAAGGCCGGGGGGCTTTCAACCTCAAAGGAGACTTTTTCATGAACAACCTGCCGGGCCTCAATTTCCAGCTGGGCGAGGACATCGACGCGCTGCGTGATGCGGTGCGGGATTTCGCGCAGTCGGAAATCGCTCCGCGTGCGGCCGAAATCGACCGCAGCGACCAGTTTCCGATGGACTGCTGGCGCAAGATGGGCGAGCTGGGCGTGCTGGGCATCACCGTTGCCGAGGAATATGGCGGTGCCAACATGGGCTACCTTGCGCACATGGTGGCGATGGAGGAGATCAGCCGCGCCAGCGCCTCGGTTGGCCTGTCCTACGGCGCGCACTCCAACCTGTGCGTGAACCAGATCAACCGCAACGGCAGCGAGGCGCAGAAGCAGAAGTACCTGCCCAAGCTGATCAGCGGGGAACATGTGGGCGCGCTGGCCATGAGCGAACCGGGCGCGGGCTCCGACGTGATCAGCATGAAGCTCAGGGCCGAGGACAAGGGTGGCTACTACCTGCTCAACGGGAGCAAGATGTGGATCACCAATGGCCCCGATGCCGACACGCTGGTGGTCTACGCCAAGACCGAGCCCGAGATGGGCGCGCGCGGCGTCACCGCCTTCCTGATCGAGAAGGGCATGAAGGGCTTCTCGATCGCGCAGAAACTCGACAAGCTGGGCATGCGCGGCAGCCACACCGGCGAGCTGGTGTTCCGGGACGTCGAAGTGCCGGCCGAGAACATCCTGGGCGGCCTGAACAACGGCGCCAAGGTGCTGATGTCCGGGCTGGACTACGAGCGTGCGGTGCTCACCGGGGGGCCGCTGGGCATCATGCAGGCGGTCATGGACAACGTGATCCCCTACATCCACGACCGCAAGCAGTTCGGACAGAGCATCGGCGAGTTCCAGTTGATCCAGGGCAAGGTGGCCGACATGTACACGGTGCTGCAGGCCGCGCGCAGCTTTGCCTACACCGTGGCCAAGAACCTGGACCTGCTGGGCACGGAGCATGTGCGCCAGGTGCGCAAGGACTGCGCCTCGGTGATCCTGTGGACCGCAGAGAAGGCCACCTGGATGGCCGGCGAGGGCGTGCAGATCTTTGGCGGCAACGGCTACATCAACGAGTACCCGCTGGGCCGCCTGTGGCGCGATGCCAAGCTGTACGAGATCGGTGCCGGCACGTCGGAAATCCGGCGCATGCTGATCGGGCGCGAGCTGTTTGCGGAGACCATGTAATGCCGTTGCGCCACCTGCTGGCCCACAACCGGACGTGGGCGGCGCAGATGGAGGCCGAGCGGCCGGGCTTCTTCACGACCCTGTCGCAGCAGCAGACGCCGCGCTACATGTGGATCGGGTGCTCGGACAGCCGCGTCCCGGCGAACCAGATCACAGGACTGGAGCCGGGCGAGGTGTTCGTGCACCGCAATGTCGCCAACGTGGTCGTTCCCACCGATCTGAACTGCCTGACGACCATCCAGTACGCGGTGGATGTGCTCGAGGTGGAGCACCTGATGGTGGTGGGTCATTACGGCTGCGGTGGCGTACAGGCGGCGCTCAAGGATGTCAGGGTGGGGCTGGCCGACAACTGGCTGCGTCACGTGAAGGATGTGCGTGACCGGCACGCCGCCTTGCTGCAGGGCCTGGAGGAAAACCACCGGCTCGACGCGATGTGCGAGCTCAATGTCATCGAGCAGGTGATGCACGTGGCCGAGACGACGGTGGTGCAGGATGCCTGGACGCGCCGGCAGCCGCTGACGCTGCATGGCTGGGTCTACGGCCTGCGGGATGGCCTGCTGCAGGACCTGCACATGGTGGTGAGGGGCACCGACGTGCTGGAAGACACCTACCGCGCGGCGGTTGCCGAGGTGGCCGGGCGCGTGCGCGGGTGAGCCCGGGCCGGCACCGCTTCCGTATCATTGGCGAACACCCATCACCCTCGGTCCGCCATGTTTCCACAGCGACTCGACTCCACCGTGGCCTACGACATCGCCAAGGCGATGATGGACGGCTTCAACCGGCACTACCGCCTGTTCCGCACCGAGTCGGCGCGTGCCAAGCACCGCTTCGAGACCCGAGACTGGCGTGCCCAGCAGAGGGCGCAGAGGGAGCGCATCGAGTTCTACGACCTGCGGGTGCAGGAATGCGTGCGCCGCCTGGTCAAGGAGTTCAAGGCCGACGAGCAGCCCATGGACGTGTGGGAGCAGGTCAAGCTGCTCTACATCGGCCTGCTGGTCAACCACCACCAGCCCGAGCTGGCCGAGACCTTCTTCAACTCGGTGACGACGAAGATCCTCAAGCGGGCCTATTTCCAGAACGACTTCATCTTCGTGCGCCCGGCGGTGTCGACCGAGTACATCGAGAACGAGGAGCCCAAGGCGCTGCCGACCTACCGCTGCTACTACCCGACCCTGGAGAGCATGCTGCCGGAGGTACGCCGCCTGATCGAGGACTTCGACCTGCGCGTTCCCTTCGAGGACCTCTCGCGCGACGCCGAGCTGGTGCTGTCGGCCATGAAGCGGCAGTTCGACCATGTCAAGCTGCGCGCCAACTTCCAGTTCCAGGTGCTCTCCAGCCTGTTCTTCCGCAACAAGGGCGCCTATGTGGTGGGCAAGATCATCAACGGTTTCCAGGAGGTGCCGTTCGCGCTGCCCATCCTGCACAACGAGAAGGGACAACTGGTCATCGACGCAGCGCTGTTCGGCGAGGACGACCTGCTGATCCTGTTCAGCTTCGCGCGCGCCTACTTCATGGTCGACATGGAGGTGCCCAGCGCCTACGTGCAGTTCCTGCGCAGCATGATGCCGCGCAAGCCGCGCGCCGAGTTCTACAACGCGCTGGGCCTGGCCAAGCAGGGCAAGACGCTTTTCTACCGCGATTTCCTGTTCCACATGCGCCACAGCACGGACAAGTTCCGCATCGCGCCCGGCATCAAGGGCATGGTGATGCTGGTGTTCGACCTGCCGAGCTTCCCGTTCGTGTTCAAGCTGATCAAGGACTACTACCCGCCGCAGAAGGACACCACGCGCGAGCAGATCCGGGACAAGTACCTGCTTGTCAAGCAGCACGACCGGGTCGGGCGCATGGCCGACACGCTGGAGTTCTCCGAAGTGGGGTTCCCGCGCGACCGCTTCACCGACGAGCTGATCGCCGAGATCCAGAAGTTCGCACCCAGCCAGCTCGAGATCTCCGACCGCAACGGCGACGGGAACATCGAGGTGGTGCTCAAGCACGTGTATATCGAGCGGCGCATGATCCCGCTGAACATCTATCTGCAGGAGGCGTTCGACACCCTGCAGTCCAGGGACGTGGACGAGGCATCCCTGCATCGGGCACGCGAGCAGCTGCGGCGGGCCGTGATCGAGTACGGCAACGCCATCAAGGACCTCGTGGCGGCCAACATCTTTCCGGGCGACATGCTGTGGAAGAACTTCGGCATCACGCGCCATGGCAAGGTCGTGTTCTACGACTACGACGAGATCGAATACGTCACCGACTGCAACTTCAGGCGCGTGCCGCCGCCCCGCAACGAGGAAGACGAGATGTCGGGAGAGGTCTGGTATTCCGTGGCCAGGAACGATGTGTTTCCGGAGACCTTCGGCCCCTTCCTGCTGGGCAATCCGCTGGTGCGCGAGGAGTTCATGAAGCACCATGCGGACCTGCTGGACCCGGCCTTCTGGCAGGCTCACAAGGAACGGATTGCCTCGGGCCATGTGCACGACGTGTTCCCCTATGAACGGGACCGGCGCTTCCGGGTGCAGGCGGACAAGGAACTGCTGGACTGACGCCACAGACATGGCAGGCCTGTGCTGCCGGCGCTGCCCAGCCACGGATCGAAACCACTTCAACCAAGGAGATAACAGACATGAGCCAGAACACCGACCCCGTCGTCATCGTGGGCGCCGCGCGCACACCCATGGGCGCCTTCCAGAGCGATTTCGCCAGCCTGGCGGCGCACGACCTGGGTGGCGTGGCCATCAAGGCTGCACTCGAGCGGGCCGGCGTGGACCGGGCAGCCGTCGATGAAGTCCTGTTCGGCAACTGCCTGATGGCCGGCCAGGGCCAGGCACCGGCACGACAGGCAGCGCTCAAGGCGGGCCTGCCGCTGTCGGCCGGCGCCGTGACGCTGTCCAAGATGTGCGGGTCCGGCATGAAGGCCGCCATGCTGGCGCACGACATGCTGCTGGCCGGCAGCGCCCAGGTGATGGTGGCCGGCGGCATGGAGAGCATGACCAATGCGCCCTACCTGCTGCTCAAGGGACGCGGTGGCTACCGCATGGGCCACGACAGGGTCTACGACCACATGATGCTCGACGGCCTGGAGGATGCCTACGAACCTGGCCGCAGCATGGGCACCTTCGGTGAGGACTGCGCCGCCAAGTACAGCTTCACGCGTGAGCAGCAGGACGCGTTTGCCATTGCCTCGGTCACGCGTGCCAAGGCCGCCAGCGACAGCGGTGCCTTTGCGAAGGAGATTGCTCCGGTGACGGTCAAGGACCGCAGTGGCGAGCGCACGGTCGCGGTGGACGAAGGCCCGGGAAAGGTCAGGCTCGACAAGATTCCGTCACTCAAGCCGGCCTTCAAGAAGGACGGCACCATCACCGCCGCGTCCAGTTCGTCCATCAACGACGGCGCCGCCGCTCTGGTGCTGATGCGCGAGTCGACCGCATCGGCCCAGGGCCTGCGGCCCCTGGCCCGCATCGTCGGCCATGCCACCCACGCTCAGGAGCCGAACTGGTTCACCACCGCGCCCGTGTTCGCCACCGAAAAGCTGCTCAGGAACATCGGCTGGGCGGTGGACGCGGTCGACCTGTGGGAAGTGAACGAGGCTTTCGCCGTCGTGCCGATGGCGCTGATGGCGGACCTGAAGGTCCCGCATGAAAAGGTGAACGTCAACGGCGGCGCCTGCGCGCTGGGGCACCCGATCGGCGCCTCGGGCGCGCGCATCCTCGTGACCCTGCTGCATGCGCTGCAGGCGCGCGGTGGCAGCAAGGGCGTGGCCACGCTGTGCATCGGCGGAGGCGAAGCCACGGCCATGGCCATCGAGCTGGCCTGAGGCCTGAGGCCGCCCTGGGACACGCCAACAGAACCCAACCCACAGGAGCCCCATGCTGCTGAACGACGACCAAATCATGATCCGCGATGCCGTGCGCGCGTTTGCGCAGGAGCAGCTGTGGCCCCATGCCGCGCGCTGGGACAGGGAGCACCATTTTCCGGCCGATGTGCACCGCGGCCTGGCCGAGCTGGGCTGTTACGGCATCTGCGTGCCCGAGTCGCTGGGCGGGGCCGGTCTGGACTACGCCACCCTGGCGGTGGTGCTGGAGGAGATCGCGGCCGGCGACGGTGGCACCAGCACCGCCATCAGCGTCACCAACTGTCCGGTCAATGCCATCCTGCTGCGCTACGGCAGTGTGCAGCAGCAGGAGCAATGGCTGCGGCCGCTGGCGGCGGGCCGGATGCTGGGGGCCTTCTGCCTGACCGAACCCCATGTGGGTTCGGACGCATCGGCCCTGCGCACCACCGCCGTGCGTGACGGCGACAGTTATGTGATCAACGGCGTCAAGCAGTTCATCACCAGCGGCAAGAACGGCCAGCTGGCGATCGTGATCGCGGTGACCGACAAGGCCGCGGGCAAGAAGGGCATGAGTGCCTTCATCGTGCCCACCGACACCCCGGGCTATGTGGTGGCGCGGCTGGAGGACAAGGTTGGACAGCATTCGAGCGACACGGCGCAGATCAATTTCGAGAACTGCCGCATCCCGGCGCAGAACCTGATCGGTGCCGAAGGAGAGGGTTACAGGATCGCGCTCTCAGCCCTGGAGGGCGGGCGCATCGGCATCGCGGCGCAGAGCATCGGCATGGCCCGCAGTGCCTTCGAGTGTGCGGTGACGTACGCGCGCCAGCGCGAGAGCTTCGGGCAGCCCATCTTCAACCACCAGGCCGTGGGTTTCAGGCTGGCCGAAATGGCGACGCAGATCGAAGCGGCCCGGGCGCTGGTGATGCACGCGGCATCCCTGCGCGATGCCGGCCAGCCCTGCCTGAAGGAGGCGGCGATGGCCAAGCTGTTTGCCAGCGAGATGGCCGAGCGCGTCTGCAGCGATGCGATCCAGGTGCACGGCGGCTATGGCTACGTCAGCGACTTCCCGGTCGAGCGCATCTGGCGCGACGTGCGCGTGTGCCAGATCTACGAGGGCACCTCGGACGTGCAGAAGATCCTGATCCAGCGCGCGCTCTGAGGGTGGCGGCCCCGGCGGCCGCAGGCCGCGGCGCAGCCGGCGGACGGGAGCATAATCTGGCCCATGAAGCGAGAGAGCTTGTGCTTGCCGGCGGCCACGGGGCGCCGCCTGTTGCTGCAGGGCATGCTGGCCGCCGTCGGGACCGGTGCCGTGCTGACGGGCCGTCTGGCGCACGGGTTGAGCCTGAGTGCAGACGATGCCTCCGCCGGCGTGCGTTCGGCACTGGAGCGTGGCGCGTCCGTGGCGGTGGATCTCCTGGGCAGGCCCGACGGGTTCCTGGGCAATCCCAAGGTCCGGATTCCGCTGCCGGGACCCCTTGAAGAAATCGGCCGGCTGATGCGCACCCTGGGGCAGGGACGGCGCGTCGACGAGTTGCTGACCGCCATGAACCGGGCCGCCGAAATGGCGGTTCCCATGGGACGCGACATCCTGGTGGGCGCGGTGCGATCGATGACGATCTCCGACGCCAGGGGCATCCTCACCGGGGGGGAAACCTCGGTGACCGACTTCTTCGCCGAGCGCACCCGGGCTCCGCTGACGGAGCGCTTCCTGCCACTGGTCACACAGGCCACGGAGCGGGTGGACCTCGCCCGCAAGTACAACGCGGTGGCCGGACGTGCCAGCCGCCTGGGACTGGTCAGGCCGGAGCAGGCCGATCTTCAGCAGTACGTCACGGGCCGGACGCTGGACGGCCTGTATCTGGTCATCGGCGAAGAGGAGCGCAAGATCCGGCGCGACCCGGTGGGAACCGGCAGCCAGATCCTCCAGAAGGTTTTCGGTGCGCTCAGGTAAACCATGAACATCATCATCCTGGGCGCCGGCCGCGTCGGCGAGAGCGTGGCCGAGAGCCTGGCCTCCGAACTGAACGACATCACCGTCATCGATCACGACCCGACGCGGCTGCGGCTGCTGGAGGAGCGGCTGGACCTGCGCGGCGTGGTGGGCAACGGCATCCAGCCCTCGGTGCTGCGCGAGGCCGGGGCACAGGACGCGGACATGCTGATCGCCTGTGCGGCGGCCGACGAGTCCAACCTGGTGGTGTGCAAGGTGGCACACGACGTGTTCAACGTGCCGACCACCATCGCCCGCCTGCGCTCGCCCGAGTTCGTCACCGGTGACGAACTGCTGGGCAAGAGCGGTTTTGCCGTCGACCACGTGATCTGTCCGGAAGAGTCGGTGATGCGCTACATCCACCAGCTCATCAGCTACCCCGAGGCCTTGCAGGTGGTCGAGTTCTCGCAGAAGAGGGCCTGCATGATCGTGGCGCGCGCGACCTCCGGCGGGGCGCTGGTGGGGCGCACCATCGGCGAATTCCGCGAGCGACTGCCCCATGCCGAGATGCGGGTGGTGGCGCTGTACCGGCTGGACACCGAGATGGAGACCACGGCGGAGACGCGCATCCTGCCGGGCGACGAGGTCTTTGTGCTGGCCGACGTGCGCAAGATCCGGCTCGTGCTGGCGGCCATCCACAACATCGACAAGCCGGTGCAGCGGGTGATGATCGCCGGCGGCGGCAAGGTTGGCCTGCGGCTGGCGCGCTCGCTGGTCGGCCAGTGCGAGGTGAAGATCATCGAGCGCGACCCGAAGCGCTGCGAATACCTGGCCAGCCAGTTGCCCTCCAGCATCCTGGTCCTGCAGGGCGATGGCGCTGACGAGGATCTGCTGTCGGAGGAGAACGTCGGTGCGATGGACCTGTTCCTGGCCCTGACCAGCGACGACGAGGACAACATCATGTCGGCCATGCTGGCCAAGCGCATGGGCGCACGGCGGGTGATGTCGCTGATCAACCGGCGCGCCTATGCCGACATGATGGAAGGCAGCACGATCGACATCGCCATCTCGCCGGCGCAGACAGTGATCGGCGAGCTGCTGGCGCATGTCCGGCGGGGAGACGTGGCGGCGGTGCACAGCCTGCGCCGCGGAGCGGCGGAGGCACTGGAGGGTGTCGCGCGCGGGGATGTCAAGACGTCCCGCCTGGTGGGGCGCAGGATCGAGGAGATCAGGCTGCCCAACGGTGCGCGCATCGGCGCCATCGTGCGCGGTGAAGGGGCCCGCGGCGAAGTCCTCATGCCACACCACGACCTGGTCATCGAGAGCGACGATCACATCATCGTCTTCATCCCGAACAAGCGCATGGTGCGCGAGGTCGAGAAGCTGTTCCAGGTCGGCGCCACTTTCTTCGGCTGAACCCGCATGTCCGGTCTCTTCCCTGCGCTGAACGTCTATGCGCGCGTGCTGTTCGCGTTCTCGTTTGCCTTCCTGGTGCCGCTGGCCTGGGCCCTGGGGGAGGACCGGGACCACTCGATGAGCATCTGGGGCGGGTCGTTCGCCCTCGGGGTGGTCACCGCCGGGCTGATCTGGCTGGCCACGCGTCGCCACCGTCGCGAGCTGATGCCCAAGGACGGCTTCCTGCTGGTCAACATGGTCTGGCTGATGTTGCCGGCCCACTCGGCCGTTCCGCTGATGTTCACCGTGCCGGACATCAGCTGGAGCCAGGCCTATTTCGAGGCCATGAGCGGCCTGACGGCCACCGGCGCGACCGCGCTGTCCGGCCTGGACGACCTGCCGGTTTCGGTCAATGTGTGGCGCTGCTTCCTGCAGCTGATCGGCGGCCTGGGCATCATGCTGCTGGTGGTTGCCGTGCTGCCCATGCTGGGCCTGGGCGGCATGCAGCTGTACAAGGCCGAGACACCGGGGCCCATGAAGGACACCAAGTTCACGCCGCGCATCGCAGAAACGGCGCGTGGCCTGTGGGGTGTCTACTTCCTGTTCTCCGGCGCCTGCCTGCTGGGCTACCGCTGGGCCGGCATGAGCTGGGCCGATGCCTTCATGCACATGTGCACCACCATGGGCCTGGGCGGGTTCTCGTCTTACGACGCCAGCCTGGGCCACTTCGACTCGCCCAGGGTGGAGTACGTGGCCATGCTGTTCATGGCCCTGGCCGGAATCAGCTTCCTGCGCTACTTCGTCGTGCTGCGCAGCCGCTCGCTGCGCCCCATCACGACAGACCGCGAAATCCGCACTTATGTGGCGGTGCTGGCGGTGGCCTCGCTGTTGCTGGCGGTGCTGCTCGCGCTGCACGACACTTATCACGATTTTCCGGAAGCCCTGCGGCTGAGCGCCTTTCACGTCATTTCGCTGGCCACCACCACCGGCTACTCGACGACAGACTATGCCCAGTGGCCCGTCTTCGCGCCGGTCCTGATGATCTTCCTGGGCACCTTCGTGTCCTGCGCCGGATCCACCGGCGGCGGCATCAAGCTGGTGCGCATGATCCTGCTGGTCAAGCAGGCCCGCAGGGAACTGGTGCGCATCATCCACCCGCGGGTGGTCAACCCGGTGACGCTGGGGGGGCAGGTGGTGCCGATGTCGGTGATGACGGCGGTGCTCGGCTACATGCTGATCTATGGGGCCGCGACCATGTTGCTCACCATGCTGCTGCTGTTGACGGGGCTGGACATCGTGACCGCGTTCTCGGCCGTGGTGGCCACGGTGAACAACATCGGCCCCGGCCTGGGCGATGTCGGACCGGCCAGCAACTTCGGGGTGCTCGGAGACCTGCGCCTGAACATCCTGAGCTACGCCATGCTGCTCGGGCGGCTGGAGCTGCTGACTTTCCTGGTCCTGCTCACCGGAGCCTTCTGGAGGAAGTAGGGAGCACCCCCCGCGCCGCCGACGCGGCGTCCCCCTCTGTGGCGCGCCTGCGGCGCTTCGAGGAGGGACGCACGCTGTGGCCCGGCGTGGCCGGTTCCACGGGGGCCAGGGACAGGGGTAGCAATGCTTCGGCCGGCTAATATCTCACCCAGTCCACATCAGGAGACAGGTCATGCCCATCACCAAGGGATTTCGCGCACTGGTCGACGAGGCCAATGCCTGCATCACCACCTACAGCGTCGACGAGGTCAAGGCCCGTCTGGGCGCCGACCCGCGCCTGCAGCTGGTCGACATCCGGGACCCGCGCGAGCTGGAGCGCGAAGGCACGGTCCCTGGCGCGATGCACGCGCCACGCGGCATGCTGGAGTTCTGGGTCGACCCGGCGTCGCCCTACTACAAGCCCGCCTTCGGGGACGAAAACAGGGAATACGTGCTGTTCTGCGGCGCCGGCTGGCGCAGCGCCCTGGCCGCCAAGACGCTGTACGACATGGGCATGCGCAACGTGGCCCACATCGACGGCGGCTTCTCGGCCTGGGTCAAGGCCGAGGCACCGGTGGAGAGCTACGAGGCCCACCGCGCGCGCAGCGCGGCCCGCAAAGGCGGATGAGCGCCGCCGGGCCGCTCCTGAGGCGCTCATTCCCGCAGTGCGCAGCACGGAGAGGCGTCCAGTGAGCACGTCGCAAGACTGCCCCTGTGGCTGGCGCGACCTGCGGGGGCGTCCATTGGCCTATGCGGCCTGCTGTGGACGCTTTCTGGATGAAGGCTTGCCCGCACCCGACGCCGAGCACCTGATGCGCTCGCGCTACAGCGCCTTTGTGCTGGGGCGGGCGGATTACCTGCTGGGAAGCTGGCACGCCTCCACCCGCCCGGTCAGCCTGGATCTGGGGCCGGGTACCAAGTGGCTGGGGCTGGATGTGCGTGAGCACCGGCCCACCGATGCCGACCATGCCGAGGTCGAGTTTGTGGCCCGCTCGCGCGTGGCCGGGCGCGGGTATCGGCTGCACGAACGCAGCCGCTTCTTGCGCGAAGGCGGGCGCTGGTTCTATGTGGATGGGGACATGAAGTGAGTGTGCGTTTTGAAGCCGTGCTGTTCGATTGCGACGGTGTGCTGGTCGACAGCGAGCCCATCACCAATGGCGTGCTGCGCCAGATGCTGAACGAGGCGGGCTGGTTGCTGGATCAGGCCGAATGTGAGCGCATCTTCATCGGCAAGGCGGTGCGCGACGAGCGCGCCCGGATCGAGGCCGAAACGGGCCGGCCGCTGACCGAAGAGTGGATGCGCGCTTTCTACGCCCGGCGCGACGAGCGCCTGCGAGCCGAGCTCAGGGCCATGGACGGCGCGCTGGAGGCCGTGCGGGCGGCACACCGACACACGGCGGGCCGCATCGCCTGTGCCTCGGGCGCCGACAAGGCCAAGGTGGTCATGCAGATCGAGATGGCCGGCATGAGGCCTTATTTCGAGGACCGCATTTTCAGCGGCCACGATCTGCCACGCTCCAAACCGCATCCCGATGTCTACCTGGCTGCGGCTGCTCACGTCAGGATCGAACCGGCGCGCTGCCTGGTCATCGAGGACACCGCCACCGGCGTGCGCGCGGGGCTGGCCGCCGGCGCCACCGTCTGGGGCTACTGTCCGGCGGGGCACGGACGGGCTTTCGACGGGCTGGCGGTGGAGCGGGTTTTCAGCCATATGGATGAACTGGCCAGCGCCTTAGACTGAGGGCCTGCTGTTCATTGGCGGTTTTCACGGATCGGAGAATTCGCCTCATGGTGTCGAACCCGTCGCCTGCCTGGGCTGCTTTTCGCGGGCGCTTCATGGCCTGGGTGGTCATCGGCTGCTGTTGCCTCGGGCTGTCGGGTTGCGCGGCGACGGTGCCTGCCCCGCTGCAGGCCTCCGAAGCCCTGAGCGACACGGGGGCAACCCGGCTGGGTCGGACAGCGGCGGCGACACTGCACTCCCTGGGCCCAGGGTCTTCGCCGGACCTTTCGGCCGTGCACCTGCTGCCTCAAGGCCTGGAAGCGCTGGAGGCGCGCAGGGCCCTTATCGAGCGGGCCGAGCGCAGCCTGGACATCCAGTACTACATCTGGCGGCCCGATACCAGCGGGGCGGGTCTGGCCACGGCCCTTTGGCATGCCGCCGAGCGTGGCGTGCGGGTCCGGCTGCTGCTCGATGACTGGGGCGCCCGACCCGCAGAGGATGAACTGGGCCTGCTGGCCGCCCATCCGAACATTGAGGTCCGGCTGTTCAATCCGCTTGGGCTGCGCTGGTCTCTTCCATTGGCGCTTCTGCTCGACTTCGATCGCGGCAACAGGCGCATGCACAACAAGCTGCTTGTCGCCGACAACCAGGTGCTGATTGCAGGGGGGCGCAACGTCGGCGACGAGTATTTCGATCGCCGCTCGGAACTGCAGTTCGGGGATCTCGACATCCTGGCCATGGGGCCCGTCGTGCGGCAGGCCTCGGACGGTTTCGACAGGTTCTGGAATCACCCGGAGGTGCGACTCGTCAGACCCGAAACGCATCGGGACCAGGCGCACGCGGCCGACCCGGTCGCCGAACTCTGGGCGGCAACACGCGCGACCGGCTGGGCCGATGCCTTCGATCAGCAAAGACTCGCCTTTTTCGCCGTCCGGGCGACCGCCTTGCAGGACGAGCCGGTCAAGGTCCAGCCGGCACCCGGCGGGCATTCCGGCGACGCGGGGCATCTGGGGCGCCAGATCGCCGCGGTGATGGGTGGTGTTCAGTCCGAGCTGCTGCTCGTGTCTCCTTACTTCGTTCCCGGTGACGGCGGGGTCGCGCAGTTGCGCGCATTGCGGGATGCAGGCGTCAGGGTCCGTGTGGTGACCAACTCGCTGGCAGCGACCGATGTGCCTGCTGTCCATGCGGGTTACGGAAAATACCGCCGGCCGCTGCTGGAGGCGGGCATCGAACTGTTCGAGATCCGGGCCGATGTGGCCCCCTCGCGCCAGGCAGGGTTCATCCGGACGATCGGATCATCTCGCCTGAGCCTGCACGCCAAGCTGATCGTGGTTGATCGGCGAACCGCCTTCATCGGATCCATGAACATCGATCCTCGCTCGCTGCGGCTGAACACCGAGAACGGGGTGGTCCTGGACAGCAGGCCGCTGGCAGAATCCCTGTCGAGCGGCATCGACCGTCAGTTGAGCGAGAGCGCCTACCGTGTCGAGCTCTGGGAGGATGGCCTGCGCTGGACGTCGCTGGCGCCTGGTGGTGTCGAAGTGCACCATCACACCGAACCTCAGGCGGGCTGGTGGTTGCGTTTGCAGACCCGCCTGATGCGATGTCTGCCGATTGAAGGACTGCTGTGACCTCGCGCCGCATTTCGGCGTTCCACCTGCACCAGGAGGCATCATGAACATGCGACTTTTTTGGATGGCCGCTCTCTTGCCACTGGTGGCACTGTCCGGCCTGAAGGCGGCCGCTGCACAGGGGCCACAGGAGCAGCAGTTTCCCGATGCCCGGGCCAGCGACCCGGCCAGGCTGGGCTGGATGGTCGGCTCTCCGCCGCCGCCGGACCGCATCGTGCGCTTCGAAGACGGTTCCTACTGGAAGTTTCCGGCCATGCGCTGGACGGTATCGAATTTCCGCCAGCTCATGCCGACCGTCAACGTCTCCCGAGGTCTCGAGCCGGCGGTGCAACTGCCGGTCGAACTGCGCGAGGACATCGACGCTGTCCGCTTCACCCCGCTGGGCGCGAACCGGACCATGACCTGGCGAGAATCGCTGGATGCCAACTACACCGATGGCATTGTCGTCCTGCACAGGGGGCGCATCGTCTACGAGCGCTATTTCGGCGTGCTCAGGCCGCAGGGGCAGCATGGCGCGATGTCCGTGACCAAGACCTTTGTGGGGACGCTGGCAGCCATGCTCGTGGCCGAGGGCACGCTGGATCCCTCCAGGCGCGTGGATCATTACGTGCCGGAGCTGTCGGACTCGGCGTTCGGCAATGCCACTGTCCGACAGGTCATGGACATGACCACCGGCATCAGGTTCAGCGAGAACTACGCCGACCCGAATGCCGAGGTCTGGGCCCACGGGGCCGCCGGCAACCCGCTGCCCAAGCCCAAGGACTACACCGGTCCGCGCTCCTACCACGAGTTCCTGCAGACGGTGAAGCCGCAGGGCGTGCACGGCGAGGCCTTCCACTACCGGACCGCCAACACCGATGCCCTGGGCTGGATCCTGGCCCGTGTGACGGGCAAGTCGGTGGCG
This sequence comes from Burkholderiales bacterium, assembly GCA_006227825.1. Classification (GTDB taxonomy): domain Bacteria; phylum Pseudomonadota; class Gammaproteobacteria; order Burkholderiales; family Burkholderiaceae_C; genus Hydrogenophaga. Next base: position 15,315 of record SBFS01000285.1, read on the forward strand.
CAACTTCTGTCCGATCGCATCTGGAGCCAGATCGGGGCCGAGCAGGACGCCTACATGTCCGTCGACTCGACCGGGACTCCGTTCGCGGGTGGCGGCCTCAGCACGGGCTTGCGTGACCTGGCGCGATTCGGGGAGATGATCCGTAACAACGGGGTCTTCAACGGGCGGCAGATCGTGCCACCGATGGCGGTGGCGGACATCAGGCGCGGAGCCAGCCAGGCCGACTTCGCCAAGGCCGGGTACGCGCTGCTGCCAGGCTGGAGTTACCGCAACATGTGGTGGGTCACGCACAACGAGCACGGTGCGTTCGCGGCCCGCGGTGTCCATGGCCAGACCGTCTATGTCGACCCCAGGGCCCAGATGGTCATCGCGCGGTTCGCCTCGCACCCGGTGGCGGGCAACGCAGCCATCGACCCCACGTCGCTGCCTGCTTTCCATGCCCTGGCCAGGCACCTGATCGCCACGTCCCGCTGAGGGCGGGCCTCGGATCAGCAGCGTCGCCTGCGCTGTCCGCGGCTGCAGGCGCGTGCTCAGGATCCGTGGCGTGCGCGCCACTCCCCGGGGGGCACGCCGGTCCAGGCGCTGAACGCACGGATGAAGCTCTTCTCGCTGCGGAAGCCCGCGGCCTCGGCAATCTGCTTGACAGGCCTGGATGTGCGCTGCAGCAGGTCGATGGCGCGCTGGCGCCGGACCTCGTCCTTGAGCGACTGAAGGGTGGCGCCTTCTTCCCGCAGCTGCCGGTGCAGGCTGCGCGCGGAGGTGTTGAGCAGGGCCGCCAGATCGCCGGCGCATCGGGTGTCCCGGGGCCGTGCCAGCAGAAGCTGGCGCACCTGCTGCACCAGCAGGCGGTCGCGCCGGTAGGGTCGCACCTGCAGGGGCAGGGCGCGCTGCAGCATCTGGGTCATCGCGGACTCGTCGCGTGCGACGGGCAGCGTGAGGTAGCGGGCATCGAAGCGGATGCCGGTCTGCTCGGCGGCAAAGCGTGCCGGGCCGTCGAACAGCACACGGTAGGCGTCGGTGTGGGCGGGGGCGGGAAAGCCGAAGCTGGCGCCCCGCAGGGGAATGCGGGAGTCGACCAGCCAGCAGGCCAGGCCATGCACATTGCGCAACAGGGAGACGTGGCAGAACTCGCGCAGTGAGCCGTCGCCCCCGGGTGGCCGGTGCTCGGTGAGGACGATGCGCGCCTCGTCGCCCGTGGTCTGCAGCGAAAGCACCACGTCGCGCGTGAGCAGGCCATGGTGGCGGCACCAGCGCTTGAGGGCGACCCCCAGCGTGGGGGCCGACAGCGAGGCGCGGGCCAGCATGCCGTAGCTGCCCCAGGGCAGCGGCCGGGAGAACCATCCGAGGGCCTCGTCGTCGAGCTGCTGCATGGCGGCCGCGGACAGGGTCTCGAACTGGGCGGCCGTGACTCGTCCGTCGGCCTGCCGCAGCCTGTCTGGCGTGATTTGTGCTGCCTGCAAGGCCGGGTGGGGCTCCATCCCGCGCTGCTGCAACGCGACGGCGATGGCCCTCACGAACGAAATGGGTGTGATTGCCACGCCGCGCAGAAGGGGGTTGTCCGGGGCTGTCGGCGGCCGGTCGGTGCGGTGTTTGGTTGCCACCTTGGCAGTGTCCCGAAAAATGGCACGATTTGCAACCAATGTGGCTGCCCGAAGCCGCCTGGCCAGCCTATGCTCCACAATGGACCGACCATCCCGAGGGACAAGACCCATGCCGACGCTGGAAACCAAGCTCAACGCCCGCTCCGCCGACTTCCAGGCCAACGCCGCTGCCATGCGCGCCCTGGTCGAAGACCTGAAGGCACAGATCGACAAGGCCGCCCAGGGCGGTGGCGAGGCGGCACGCACCAGGCACACCGCGCGGGGCAAGCTGCTGCCGCGTGACCGGGTGCAGATGCTGCTGGACCCGGGAACGCCTTTTCTGGAGCTCAGCCCCATGGCGGCGCACGCCATGTACAACGGCGACGCGCCCTGTGCTGGTGTGATCGCAGGCATCGGCCGCGTCAGCGGCACGGACTGCATGATCGTGTGCAACGACGCGACGGTGAAGGGCGGCACCTACTACCCGCTGACCGTGAAAAAGCATCTGCGTGCGCAGGAGGTGGCGCAGCAGAACCGCCTGCCCTGCATCTACCTGGTGGACTCTGGCGGCGCCAACCTGCCCAACCAGGACGAGGTTTTCCCCGACCGCGACCACTTCGGCCGCATCTTCTTCAACCAGGCCAACATGAGTGCGCAGGGCATCGCGCAGATCGCGGTGGTCATGGGCTCGTGCACGGCAGGCGGCGCCTATGTGCCGGCCATGAGCGACGAGACCATCATTGTCAGGAACCAGGGCACCATCTTCCTGGGCGGCCCGCCGCTGGTCAAGGCCGCCACCGGCGAGGTGGTCAGCGCCGAAGACCTGGGCGGTGGTGACGTGCACACGCGCCTTTCCGGCGTGGCCGACCA
>SBFS01000126.1 GCA_006227825.1 Burkholderiales bacterium
GCCGAGCCCGAGGTCGAAGACGTGGGCGTCGAGGTCTGTCCGGGCTGCGAAGGCACCCGGCTGAACGCCACGGCGCGCGCGGTGAAATTCAACGGCTTCGGCATCGCCGAGATCGCGCGCTTGAGTGTCAGCGATGTGCGCGCCTGGGTGCAGGCGCTGCAGGTGAAGGGACACCTGAGCCAGCGTGAGGGGGACATCGCGCGCGACCTGATTCCGGAGATCAGGAGCCGCCTGGAGTTCCTGGAGCAGGTGGGGCTGGGCTACCTCACCCTGGACCGGGGCGCGCCCACGCTCAGCGGCGGCGAGGCGCAGCGCATCCGCCTGGCGGCGCAACTGGGCTCCAACCTGCAGGGCGTCTGCTACGTGCTCGATGAGCCGACGATCGGACTGCATCCGCGCGACAACCGGATCCTGCTCGACGCACTGCACAGGCTGGGCGACATGGGCAACACGCTGGTGGTGGTCGAGCACGACGAGGACACCATCCGGCGTGCCGACCACATCATCGACATCGGCCCCGGCGCGGGCCGGCGCGGCGGTCGCGTGGTGGCGCAGGGCACGGTGGCCGAGCTGTCGGCCAGCGAGGAGTCGCTGACCGGCCGCTACCTGCTGCACGCGATGAAGCACCCGCTGCAGGCGCGGCGCCCGGTGGCCCTCGGCGGCGGTCAGCTGGAACTGCGGGGCGCCGCCCTGCACAACCTGCAGCAGCTCGACGTGGACGTGCCGCTGCGCCGCCTGGTCGTGGTCACCGGGGTGTCCGGCTCGGGCAAATCCACGCTGGCGCGCGATGTGCTGCTGGCCAACGCGGCAGCGGCCGTGGCCATGCGCTCGACGGCTGCCGGACGCAAGGCCTGGGACGCCGGCGAGCGCCCGGCGTGGACCGGCTGCGCCCGGCTGCTGGGCAGCGAGGCGATCGACCGGGTGCTCGAGGTCGACCAGACGCCGATCGGCAAGACGCCGCGCAGTTGCCCGGCCACCTACATCGGCTTCTGGGACACGGTGCGCAAGCTGTTCGCCGACACCCTGGAGGCCCGGGCGCGCGGCTACGGACCCGGGCGCTTCAGCTTCAACACCGGCGAAGGCCGCTGCCCGGCCTGCGAAGGCCAGGGCCTGCGCACCATCGAAATGAGCTTCCTGCCCGACGTGAAGGTGCCCTGCGAGGTCTGTCATGGCGCGCGCTTCAACCCCGAGACCCTGGCCGTGACCTGGAAGGGCAGGAACATCGGCGAGGTCTTGCAGATGGCGGTGGACGAGGCGGTGGACTTCTTCGCCTCCATGCCCGCCATCAGCCACCCCCTGCAGCTGCTAAAGGATGTGGGCCTGGGCTACCTCACGCTGGGCCAGCCGTCACCGACGCTCAGCGGGGGCGAGGCCCAGCGCATCAAGCTGGTGACTGAACTGTCCAAGGTGCGGGACGACATCGGACGGCGCGGCCAGAAGGCGCCGCACACCCTCTACGTGCTCGACGAGCCGACGGTGGGCCTGCACATGGCCGACGTGGAAAGGCTCATCCGCGTGCTGCACCGTCTGGTGGACGGCGGTCACAGCGTGGTCGTGATCGAGCACGACCTGGACGTGATGGCCGAGGCCGACTGGATCATCGACCTGGGGCCCGAGGGGGGCAGCGGCGGTGGCCGCATCGTCGCGGCCGCGACGCCGGAAGATGTGGTGCGCCTGGGCACGCACACGGGGAAGGTGCTGGCGCCGGTGCTGGCGCGTTCCTAGGCGGTGACCCGTGCCGCAGCAGATCATCCACATCCAGCCGGAAGCGCCGCCCAAGCCGGCCTTCGGTGATCCCTGCAACGGATGCGGGGTCTGCTGTCTGGCCGAGCCCTGCCCCCTGGGCATCCTGATCTCGCGGCGCCGGCGTGGCGCCTGCTCGGCCCTGCGCTGGGACGCCGGTGCCCGCCTCTACCGCTGCGGCGCCCTCACCGATCCGTCGTCGGTGCTGGGTGCCAGGTGGTCGTGGGCCGCGCCATGGCTGCGGCGGCTGGCCGGACGGTGGATCGGGGTGGGGGTAGGCTGTGACGCGAGCCTGCAGGCGGTCGCGCCGCCGGAGGGGGCGCACGGCCGCGGAACCCGGCAGGAGCGCTGATCAGCGCCAGCCCAGGGCGATCAGCGCGATGGCGCCCACGGCCACGGCAGCCAGCAGCATGCGTGTGCGCAAGCGCAGCAATTGCACCGCGGAGACAAGGCGGGCGTTCTGCTCGGCCAGTTCCGCCACCGTCTGCGTCAGCTGGTCCTGTGCCTGCAGCAGGCTGTCTATGCGCCCATGGGCCAGATCCAGCCTGGCCTGCAGCTGTTCCAGCGGCACGGGAGCGGGCGGCGCGTCCTGCGGTGCGGGCGTGGCCGCCGGCTCGGCCGATGCCTGCCGTTGCTCACGCTGGCGGTCGACCAGTTTGCGGGCCGCTTGCAGCACCTTGGGGGCGTGCTCGATGACATCGCCCCAGGGAATCACCTTCAGGGCCAGCAACCAGGGATTGGGCATGCGCTCTCCTTGTCGGGATGGTCGGGGGCGATTGCAGCTTAACCCGAAACATGTGCCTCGGTCAGATCGAGCCGGTCTGATCCAGATCAGGACGGAAGGTTGCGGGAAGCGTACCATCGTGGCTTGCGCATGAATGGATGGAGGTGGCGGCATGGACGGTGTTTCCGTGGTCGAGCAGTGGGGCGAGCCCACCGTTCTGGCTGTCTGCGGGCTGTTGGTGGGGCTGGGCTTCGGGTTCTTTGCCCAGCGGTCGCGGTTCTGCCTGCGTGCCGCCGTGATCGAGTTCTGGCACGGCCGTTTCGGCGAGAAGCTGGCGGTCTGGCTGCTGGCCTTCGCCTCCGCGGTGGTGCTGGTGCAGGCGCTGGTCATGGCGGGCTGGATGAACGTGGAGACGGCCCGCCAGCTCTCGGCGCGCGGCAGCCTGTCGGGCGCCTTGCTGGGCGGCCTGATCTTCGGCTTCGGCATGGTCATGACCCGTGGCTGTGCCAGCCGTCTGCTGGTGCTCTCGGCCAACGGCAACCTGCGAGCCCTGCTGTCGGGACTGATCTTCGCGGTGGTGGCGCAGGCCTCGCTGGGCGGGGTGCTGTCGCCCCTGCGCGAAGAGATGGCCTCCTGGTGGGTGGTCGATGGCGGGCCTTCCCGCAGCCTGCTGGCGCTGGTGGGGGCGGGGCCGGTCGACGGCCTGGTCTTCGGCATGGTCTGGCTGGTCACCGCGGGCTTCTTCGCCTGGTACAGCGGCTGGAGCGTCTGGAAGTGGGTCGGCGGCATCGGCACCGGCCTCATGGTGGCTCTCGCCTGGTGGAGCACTTACTGGGTGATGTCCCAGTCGTTCGAGCCGGTGCAGATACAGGGGCTGACCTTCAGCGGCCCGTCGGCGGAGTGGCTGATGCGGGTGATGGCCGAGCCTCAGGGCCCCTGGACCTTCGGCCTGGGCCTGATGCCGGGTGTCTTTCTCGGGTCGCTGGCAGGAGCGCTGCTGGGGGGCGACTGGAAGCTCGAAGGCTTCGGAGGGGGCTACACCATGCCCCGCTACATCATCGGTGCCGTCCTGATGGGCTTCGGCTCCATGCTCGCCGGCGGATGTGCCGTCGGTGCCGGCATGACCGGCGGCGCCATCTTCGCGGTCACGGCCTGGCTGACCCTGGCCGGCATGTGGGTGGGGGGCGGGCTGGCCGACCGGATGCTGGACCGCCATCCGAAGCATGCTGCCTCCGTCCACCCTGCCGCGCCGGCCGCACCGGCGCCCTGAGCCGGGCCGGATTCAGTCGCCGGCCCTGTCGCGCAGCAGCCAGACACCCAGCAGGGCGGTGAAGACCAGCAACGCCGGGAAGCCGACGGCGGGCGACCACTGCAGCGCCAGGGCGCCCAGGGCCGGGGCCAGCACGCCGCCGGCGGTGTACGACAGCACCAGAACGGCGGTGCCGTTGACCAGCGCCAGCCCCTGCTCGCGCGATCCGATGTCGATCATGGCCAGGGTGTAGAGGCAGCCGCCGGCGCCGCCCCAGACGAAGGCGACCGGTGCGGCCAGCCACGGGGTGCCGGAAACGAAGGGAATCGCCAGCGTGGCCATCAGGGTGATGACCGCGCAGGCCCGCATCAGGCTCAGCCGCGCCCGGGCCTCGTCGCCCCAGCGCCGCTGCGGATGCTGTGCCATGCGGTCGGCCAGCATCCCGGCCGGCAGCATCATCAGGGCGCTGCCGAAGCCGCTGGCCGCCACCAGCAGGGCAGCCGCCGTGGCCCCGATGCCCAAAGACAGACCATAGAGCGGCAGGATGGCGGTGATCCCGCTCTCGAACACCCCGCCGATGAATCCGACCGCCATGACCAGCGGATGCGCCCGCAGCGCGTGCCAGACACCGGCCCACCCGACACGGGCCTGGTGCATGTCGGCGGCCCGGGGCAGTGGCGGGATCGCCAGGCTCCACAGCAGGCCGGCCAGCAGCAGAGCGAACGCCGCCCAGAGGGACAGCGGGTTGCCGGTCCCCATCCAGACCAGCAGCGCAGGGCCGAGCACGAAGGTGGCGCCGACCATGGTCTCGAACAGGCCGACGAAGCGGCCGCGCTGGCCCGGGGGGGCCATCTCGGCGACGATGGCCTCGGCCAGCACCCAGCGCAGGCCACCGGCCATGCCGGCCACCAGGTGCAGCAGGAACCAGAGCGGCAGCCAGTCCGTCAGGCCGAAGCCGGCGGTCGTGAGCACCGGCACCAGGGCCGACAGCCAGAGGGTGGGGCGCCGTCCGAGGCGCCGGGTCAGCGCCGAGGCCAGCGGGGTGACCAGGAAGATGCCCAGCCAGACGGTGGCGGCGAACAGGCCGGCGATGGCAGTCGAATGCCCGTCCTCCTTGAGTTTGAGCAGCAGCAGGGGGCCGAGCATGAACACGCCGACCAGCTCGCAGAAGGTGGCGCAGAAGATGGCCAGCAGGCCCCGCCGGGCGTGGGCCGGCGGCGGTCCTGTCCGGGCGGGCGGTGGCAGCGGGTGCTCGCTCATCGGGCGGCCAGCAGGGCATGGGCCAGCTCGGCAAAACCCGCACCGCGTTCCAGGCGGGTGACATGGCGCGGTGCGTGCGTCAGCTCGGCGGCGAAGCGCGCGATGTTGGCCACACCCACGCTGTGGAGGCAGTGGGCAAACATGACCGCATCGTTGGTCGAATCGCCGATGTAGACCCAATGCGCCAGCTCGGCATCCAGAGATATGCCCATCTGCCGATGCAGGATCCAGCGCGCGCCAGCGAGCTTGTCGTGGTCGCCGATCCAGCCGTTGATGTGGATCGAGCTGACCGTGGCCCGCAGGCCGGCTTCCTCCATGACGCGCACCACCGCACTGATCTGCTGCCGGTCGAGATGGTGGAACTCGCTGTGGTCGATGGCGATGTCGGTTTCCCGGCCCGGGCTGTCCTCGGCCAACCGGGCGCCGGGCACGCGCGCCAGCACCTGCCGGGCCACCGCCTGCAGGTGTCGCGCGTTGGCCCGGCGGGCCTGTTCGTCCTGCAGCCAGTCCTTGCCCAGCCGGCCGTCCGGTTCGCGCCACAGGGCCACGGCGCCGTTCTCGGCCACGATGGCCTCCAGTGGCCAGTCGAGGGCAAGAGGGGCGCTCCAGCCGGCCGGCCGGCCCGTCAGCGCAAAGACCGGCAGGCCGGCATCGCGCAGACGCAGCAGGGCCTGCCTGGCCTCGGGCGCGAGCGCGCCGCCGGTCGTCAGGGTGTCGTCGATGTCGGTGAGCACGCCTCGGATGCGGGCGCGCTCGGCCACCGGCCAGTGTTCCAGGGGGGTCATCATGATGGCGAGGCGGCAGTGTCGCACAGGACCCGGGCCGGCGTTGCCGGGCCCATTCCCTCAAGGACGGGCTGTCTTGGCCGAAAGGAACCCCATGCCGCCAGGCCCTTGGGCTAGAATGCGGCATCCGAGGAGCGTTGCAGCGCCCCCACCGCCCCATGCGGCCGCGGAGCGCGAGGCTCGGACCCATCTTCGCAACGACGCTCATCCACTGAATCAGTGTGGTGAGCACGCATCCCCCTGTCAGTGGTTTTCTCGAAACGTCGCTTTTGGAGCAAAACCTATGAACGCACGCATTCCCGCCGTCGCCACCGACTGTGTCATTGCCGACATCGGCCTGGCCGAATGGGGCCGCAAGGAAATCCGCATCGCAGAAACCGAGATGCCCGGCCTGATGGCCATCCGCGAGGAGTACGCGGCCCGGCAGCCGCTCAAGGGCGCGCGCATCACCGGCTCGCTGCACATGACCATCCAGACAGCCGTGCTGATCGAGACCCTGCAGGCGCTGGGCGCCCAGGTGCGCTGGGCCTCCTGCAACATCTTCTCGACCCAGGACCACGCTGCCGCCGCCATCGCCGCTGCCGGCACGCCGGTGTTCGCCGTCAAGGGCGAGACCCTGGCCGACTACTGGGACTACACCCACCGCATCTTCGAATTCGGTCCCCAGGGCAGCGAGGGCGAAGGCCCGAACATGATCCTGGACGACGGCGGTGACGCCACGCTGCTGATGCACCTGGGCAAGGAAGCCGAGCGCAACCCCAAGGTGCTGGCCAATCCGGGCAGCGAAGAGGAGCGTGTCCTGTTCGCCGCCATCCAGGCCAGGCTCGCCGCGGACCCCACCTGGTACAGCCGCAAGAGCGCCCAGATCATCGGCGTCACCGAGGAAACCACCACCGGCGTGCACCGCCTCAAGGAAATGTCCGCCAAGGGCACGCTGATGTTCCGCGCCATCAACGTCAACGACTCGGTCACCAAGAGCAAGTTCGACAACCTCTACGGCTGCCGGGAGTCGCTGGTCGATGGCATCAAGCGTGCCACCGATGTCATGATCGCCGGCAAGGTCGCCGTGGTTGCCGGGTACGGCGATGTGGGCAAGGGCAGCGCCCAGGCCCTGCGTTCGCTGTCGGCCCAGGTGTGGGTGACCGAGATCGACCCCATCAATGCCCTGCAGGCGGCCATGGAAGGCTACCGCGTCGTCACCATGGACGAGGCCTGCAGCCAGGCCGACATCTTCGTCACCGCCACCGGCAACAAGAACGTGATCACCTACGATCACATGGCGCAGATGAAGGACGAGGCCATCGTCTGCAACATCGGCCATTTCGACAACGA
>SBFS01000067.1 GCA_006227825.1 Burkholderiales bacterium
CGCCACGAGGGCGGCAGCAAGTGGATTGGCACCGGCGGCACCTCGCCCTTCGGGCATGGCGGCCACAACCCGCAGGGCATCCGCATTGGCGGCAAGGGCGGCAACAAGTCGGCCGTCAAGGTCTGGGACCAGCGCGCCTACCGCGACTACGACGACAACCTGGAGCTGGGCACGCGCAACATCAAGGTCGCGCTGCGGCGGCTGCGCAAGTTTGCCCGCGAGGGCCACGAGCTGGAGCTGGACCTGCCCGACACCATCCGCGCCACCGCGGCCAACGCCGGCTGGCTGGACATCAAGATGATTCCGGAGCGGCACAACAATGTGAAGGTGCTGCTGCTGATGGACGTGGGCGGCACCATGGACGAACACATCGCCCGGGTGGAGGAGCTGTTCTCCGCCGTCAAGAGCGAGTTCAAGCACCTGGAGTTCTACTACTTCCACAACTGTGTCTACGACTTCGTCTGGAAGAACAACCGACGGCGCTTTGCCGAGAAATTTCCGACCTGGGACATCATCCGCAAGTACAACAAGGACTACAAGCTGGTGTTCGTGGGTGACGCGACCATGAGCCCCTACGAGATCCTGCAGCCGGGGGGCAGTGTCGAGTACAACAACGAAGAGGCGGGTGCCGAATGGCTGCAGCGCCTGACCCACGCCTACCCGAAATTCGCCTGGATCAACCCGGAACCCCAGGGTGTGTGGCAGTATCGGCAAAGCATCAGCATCATCCAGCAACTCATGGGCCAGCGCATGTTTCCGCTGACCCTCAAGGGCCTGGAGGAAGCGATGCGCATGCTGTCGAAGTGATCCGATGACCCTGACCCGCCCGGGGCCGGCCTCCGGGCTCCGGTCCTCCCCGTCCATCTCCGCCCGTGCCGCTGCCGGTGTGGCACTCCTCGCACTGGCTGCTGCAGCACAGGCGTCCGCCGGCGGCGTGGGGGACCTGCCTCCCGAAACCCAAGCCCGTGCCGAAACGCCGCACGGCAACGGGACGGCCGGGGCACCATCCCGCCCTGACGCCACCGCGGCGCCGGGGCCCCGCTTCGAGATCGACCTGAAGGCCCCCGAGGCCATCAGGCCGTTCCTGCTGCGGCACATGAACCTGCAGCGCTTTCGCCTGCTCGAAGACCTGGATTCGGCCGAGCTTGACCGCCTGCTGGCACGCGCCCCGGACGATCTGGGCGGCCTGCTCGGCACGCTGGGGTATTTCTCGCCGCGCATCGAAGTCGCCCGCATGGACTCGGCCCCGCCGGACCTGGGCGTCGTGCGCATCGACGTCGAACCCGGGCCGCCGACCCGGGTGGTCACGGCGCGGGTGTTCTTCCGGGGGGAGATCGTCGACAGCCCGGCCGCGGCCGGCCAGCGCGAGGCCATCGAACAGGACGTCTCGCGCCCTGTGGGCGAGGTGTTCACCCAGGCCGACTGGGAACAGGTCAAGACCCAGGTCCTGCGTCGCCTGACCGTTGAACGCTATCCCAACGGCCGCCTGCTCAACAGCCTGGCCGACATCGACGCCCAGGCGCGGGAGGCGCATCTGTACATCGAGCTCGATTCCGGTCCGGCGCGTCGCCTGGGCCGCATCGAGGTGCTCGGCGCCCAGCGCTACGACGCCGAGCGGGCCAGGCGGCTGGCCCGCCTGGCAGGCATCGAACCCGGCATCGACTACAGCCTGGAGGTGCTGCAGGCGGCCCAGAGCCGGCTGGCTGGCAGCGACCTGTACGAAACGGCGCTGGTGACGGTCGAGCCCACGGGCGAGGAGACGGATCTGCCGGTGCTGATCCAGCTGCGCGAGCGCCGCCACCAGCGGCTGCAGCTCGGTCTGGGTGCAAGCACCGACAACGGCCCCCGGCTGTCGGTCGAACACCTTCACCGGGACGTGCCGGGCATCGGTTGGCGGGTCGACAACCGCCTGCAGGTCGAACGCCAGGACCGGCTGGCCCAGACGGCGTGGACCTCACCGGTCGACGACAAGGCCTGGCGATGGGTCACCAGTGCCCGATGGAGCGAGCAGATCGACGGCTTCAACACCACCACCAGCCAGCGTCTGCTCTGGGGCCGCTCGCGCGAGGAAACCACCCGGGACCAGAGCCAGTTCGTGCAGTTCGAGCGTGCCCGTACGGTCAACTCCGCCCTGCGCATGGCGGTCAGCGAGAAGAGCCGCTCTTCCCTGAGCCTCAACCAGGCCTGGACGTGGCGCCGTTTTGACGACCTGGTCTTTCCCGAAAGGGGCCAGGGGCTGGCCGTGGAGCTCGGGCTGGGCGCCACCCTGGAGACCCCGGCCCAGCCATTTGCGAGGCTGAACGCGCGCTGGCTGACCTACTGGCCAGTGGGCGGCGCGGTTCCTGCGCCGCCGCAGCGACCAGGGCAGGCACGGGAGCCGGAAAGGTCCCAGCCCCGGGGCAGCCTGGGCCGGCTGGCCCTGAGGCTGGAGGGCGGTGCGGTCCTGGCCCGCCGGGAGACCGTGCTGCCGGACACCTTGCTGTTCCTGACCGGTGGCGATGCCACGGTACGCGGCTACGGCCTGCGGGAGATCGGCATCCCCTCCACCACCGGGACGCTGGAGCCCGGCCGCTACCTGGCCGTGGCCAGCCTCGAGTGGCAGCGTCCCATCCGGCGCAACGGTGAGCCCGGACCGTGGGAGCACGTGCTGTTCGTCGATGGCGGTGCCGTCGCCGACCGGCCAGAGGACCTGAGGGTCCGCTGGGGCGTGGGCAGCGGCATCCGCTACAACAGCCCGGTGGGACCGCTGCAGGTGGACCTGGCCTACGGCCTGGAGCCCCGTGAATGGCGCCTGCACCTGAGGGTCGGCTTTGCGTTCTGATGCCATGAATCCAGGAGCCCCTTCCGAACCCGCCAACATGCCCATGCGCCGGCCACCCCGGCCGGTGTGGTGGCTGCTGCTGTGGCTGCCTGCGGCCGCCGTGGCGGCGGTCCTGTCCGCGGTTCTGGTGGTCTGGATCTGGGCCGGCAGCACCTCCTCGCTCGGACAGGCGCTGCGCTGGGCCGAGGTCTGGCTGGAGGAGCAGCCGACACCGGGGCTCGGCCGGCTGCGGGTGGAGGGTGCCGAAGGCAGTCTGCGCCGGGGCGGCCAGGTGGCGCTGCTGCGCTGGGAGCAGGACGGCCTGAGCGTGCAGGCCGAGGGGGTGCGCCTGGAGCTTCCCGACGACTGGCTGATCACCGCACTCACCCGTCGGCACCTGGAGATCGGTCTGCTGCACACCGACCGGCTGTCCGTCCGAGACGAACGCCGGGCCGATGACCGTGAAACCGGTGGCGGTGGACCCGCGCCGACGGATGCCGTCTTTCCTGTGACGATGCGCCTGCCCTGGTCGGTCGACCGGCTCGACCTGCCGGGCGAGGGCGACACCCCTCTGCTGGCGCTGCGGGGACTGTACCGCTACGGCTCGGCTCCCGACGGCCTGGGGACCTCCGAGGCCCACCAGTTGCGGCTGGACAGCCTGCGATGGGCCGATGGCCTGTACCAGGGCGAGTGGCTGCTGGGTGCGCAGTCGCCGATGCCGCTGCAGGTGCAAGCCACCGGAGAAGTCCGGGTCGCCGTGCCCGACGGGCTGGCCCAGCATCTGGTGGCCCGCATGCAGGCCAACGGCTCGCTGGCCGGCAGCGCAGCCACCATCGACCTGCAGCTGCAACTGAACCCGGCCCATGCGCCCGACGGCCAGCCGCCCCTCCTGGATGCCCAAGCCCGCATCCGCCCATGGGATCAGCGGCAGGTGCTGGAGCAGCTCGATGCCCAGGTGCACGGGCTCGACCTCGCCGGCCTCTGGCCCGACGCACCGCGCACCGCCCTCTCGGGCGAGGCCCGGCTTTCAACCCGGGATGCCGGCTGGCAGGCCCGGGTGTCCCTGAGCAACGCGTCGCCGGCGCCCCTGGACCGCCGGGGCCTGCCCGTGCAAGAGCTGCGTGCGGACCTGAACCGGACCGCCACCCACTGGGAGTTGCCGGTGCTCGAAGCCCGCCTCGGCGAGGGCCGGCTGACCGGTCAGGCGCGGGTGACAGCCGGTGACCATGCCCTCTGGCTGGGCGCCTGGGACGGTCTTGTGCAGCTCGAACGCATCGACCCGGCCCGGATCTGGAGCCAGCTGGCCCCGGGGCGCGCCGATGCGCAGATCAGGGCCCGGTCGATCGAGGCCGCCGCCGGAACCTTTGCCACCGAGTTCAGCGGCCGTCTGAGCAACACCGTGCCCGCTACCGGCCGGCAGCGCCCCGATGCCTTGCCACTGGACGAGCTGACGGTCCGGGGCCGCTGGCAAGCCCCCGTCGAGGCACCCGAGCGCGGCCAGCTGCAACTGGCGTCAGTGACACTGCGGGCCCTGGGCCTGGATCTGGAAGGCCAGACCCGGCTGGACCTGTCCAGCCGCGAGCTGGCAGGCCGGCTGAAGCTGCGCGCGCCCGGCCTGTCCGCCGACTGGACAGGCGACGCGGGTGCGATGCGGGGCGAAGGGGAACTGAAGCTGGATCTGGCCGACGGCGCCACAGCCCTGCAATGGCTGCGCTCGCTGCAGGCCGCACCCTGGATCGGGCCCGACCTGGCCATCATCCCTGACACGCTTGGCCTCGAAGGCCCGGGCAGGCTGGATCTGCGCTGGCAGGGGGGACTGGGCGCACTGGGCTACCCCGGTGGCCCCGGTGGCCAGGGCACGGCGGCACAGGCGCTGACGCTGGCCCTCGATCTGAGCCTGCCGCGGCTGCAACTGCAGACCGGTCCGCAGGAGCCGGTCTGGCGGGTGGAAGCCGGCCAGCTGCGGCTGGCCGGTCCGCCCCGGGCCCTGGACATGGAACTGAAGGCAAGCGTCAGCAGCGAGGCCCTGCACCTGTCCGTGGACACCCGGGGCCGGCTCGAGCCGTCCTGGCCAGCCTCGGCCCGCGGCATCACCACCGCGACCGAAGCGGGTCGCTGGCTGATCGAGCGGCTCGACATCCGGGCCGGCCTGCCGGCGCAATCGCCCCTGGACTGGCAGGTGACCAGCGATGCACCGGTCAGCGCGCAATGGCAGCGGCGCGACGAGGGGTGGCAGCTGGCCACCGGCCCCGTGCAACTGCGCCTGCAGCCGCAGACCCGAGGCGGAGCCGGGCAGCAGCCCGTTCGGCTCGGCTGGGAGCGCATGGACTGGGACCGGGGCGCCTTGTCGACCCGTGGGACCGTGCAGGATCTGCCGCTGGCCTGGCTGGACCTGCTGAGTTCGCCGCAGGACCCGGATCTTGGCGCGCTGGCCCGCACGGGCATCCGCTCCGACCTGTTGATGCAGGGACGCTGGGATGTTCAGCTGCCCGCCGGTGCCCGGGCACTGCCCCAGGTGCTGCTGGAGCTCGAGCGACAGCGCGGTGATCTGACCCTGCGCACCGACAGCCTGACGGCCAACGGTCCGACCGGCACGGCCGCCCTGGTGGCCGCCGGCGTGCGCACCGCGCGGCTGGAGGTGGCCAGCCAGGGGCGCGCGGTGCGGGCCCGGCTGGTCTGGGACAGCGAGCGCCTGGGCCAGATCGATGCCCGGGTGGACACGGAACTGACACCGCCTGACGGCACGCACCAGGCCTGGCACTGGGCGCCGCAGGCACCCGTATCCGGCAGCCTGAGGGCCCGCTTGCCCGAGGTCGGCGCCTGGTCGGTCCTGGCGCCGCCAGGCTGGCGCATCCAGGGCGCCCTCGAGGCCGAAGCCGGGCTCTCCGGAACCCGGCAGGAGCCGCAGTGGCTGGGCCAGCTGCGCGCCGACGACCTGGCGGTCAGGTCGGTCGTGGACGGGTTTGCCTTCTCGCGGGGCAGCCTGCGCGCCAGCCTGGCTGGCGATCGTCTGCTGGTCGAGAGCCTGACGCTGCAGGGCCCGGGGTCGGCGGGTGAAGGCGGTGAGCTTGAGGCCAGCGGCAGTGCACAGTGGCGGGCCGTGGTGCGTGACGGCCAGCGGCTGCGCGAGCCGCTGATCGAGCTGAAGGCCAGCGCCCGCCAGCTGCGGGTGTCCACCCGGCCCGACCGGCGCCTGACGCTGTCGGGCCAACTGCAGGCCCGGCTCGAGGGCGCGCTGCTGGACATCCGCGGCCGGCTGGCGGCGGACAACGCCCTCTTCCTGTTGCCGGACGAGCTGACGCCCAGCCTCGGTCAGGACGTGGTGGTCCGCGGCCGGGGGGCGCCCCTGCCCCCCGATGGGGCACGCGTGCAGACCCGGGTCGAGGTCGACATCGATCTGGGACGCCGGTTCGAGGTCCGCGGGCAGGGCATTGCCACGCAACTGGGTGGCCAGCTGACCGTGCGCTCCACACCCGCCCTGCCAGGGCTGCGGGTGCTGGGCGAAGTCCGGGCCCGCAGCGGCACCTACCGCGCCTACGGCCAGCAACTGAACATCGAGACCGGTGTGCTGCGGTTCTCCGGGCCCTACGACGACCCCGCGCTGGACATCGTGGCGGTTCGGCCCAACCTGCGCGACCAGCGGGTGGGTGTCCAGATCCTGGGCACAGCCCAGCGCCCGCAACTGCGCCTGTTCTCCGAGCCCGAGCTGCCCGACAGCGAGAAACTGGCCTGGCTGCTGCTCGGTCGCCCGGCCACCGGCACAGGCGCCGAGACGGCCATCCTGCAACAGGCCACGCTCGCCCTGCTGGCCGGCCAAAGCGAGGGGGCCGGTGGCCAGCTCGCCGGTCTTCTGGGGCTGGACGAGCTGGGCCTGGTTGACCGCGGCGAAGGCGGTGACGCCATCAGCGTGGGCAAACGCTTCTCGAACCGGCTCTACGTGAGCTACGAGTACGGGCTCGTGAGCACGCTGGGAACCGTTTCGGTGCTGTACGAGGCCTCCCGCTGGCTGACGCTGCGTGGCCGGGCCGGCGAGGAAAACGCCCTGGACCTGCTTTTCACCCGCGATTTCGATTGAAACGGGGTCCGGGAGCCTGCCGACAGGGCTCCCGATACAATGCACTCCCGTCCCGGCGTGCCGCCATAGTTCAATGGATAGAACGAGCGCCTCCTAAGCGCTAGATGCAGGTTCGATTCCTGCTGGTGGTACCACTTTCATGGCTGGCAGGCTCCAGGGCCTTCCGGCTTTTTGCTTTTGGAGCTGGC
>SBFS01000094.1 GCA_006227825.1 Burkholderiales bacterium
TCGGCATCGGCGCTCGGATGGTGCGGGGCATGCACCCGGCGCCCGGGCGCGTCGCTCTCGACGATGTTCTGCACCTTCACGCCCCGTGACGCATCGGAACCCATGGGAACGGTCTGGAACAGCACGTGACGCGCCTTGTAGGACTGGCCGTCCGGCCCGGCGACCGCGTCGGCGTTCGCCAGGTTGCTGGCCACGACATTCAGGCGCTGGGACTGGGCGCTGACCGCGCTGCCGGAGACGTTGAAGATGGAAAACATGGACATGGGGTCCTCCTTTCAGCGATCGTTCGGGACGGGACCAGCCGGTGCGGCGGTGTGGCTGCTCATGGTCACTGTCCGGTGATGGCACTGAGCATGGTCTTGACGTGACCATTGATGAACCGCAGGGTGGTCTCGTAGCGCACCGCGTTGTCGACGAAGCTGGCGCGCTCCCGGTCCAGGTCGACCGTGTTGCCGTCGGCCGATGGCTGGGAATTGAGTGCAAAGACCAGGTCGGGCCGGCGCGGATCGGCGTTGCCGGGTCTCATGTGGCCCTGGCTGGTCAGGCTCATGGCCGAGGCGGCCGGACCACCGGCTGCCTGCCTGAGCGCGGCCGCAAAGTCGAAGTCGCGCGCCACGTAGCCGGGGGTGTCGGCGTTGGCGATGTTGCTGGCAATGATCTGCTGGCGCTGTGCGCGCAGCAGCAGCGAGCTGCCATGGGCATCCAGTCGGGCGGTCATCTGTTCCAGCATGCGGGGCTCCTGGCTCGTGATTTCGGGGCCGGACGGCCTGCGGCTCCATCCGGTGTGCTGGCAAGTATGGGAAAACTTGAGAGCGTCCGATGTCGGGAACAGGGACCGCTTTCGGCGCCTATTCCCGTCTTTGGGCCGCCGCACCGCGGCCTACATTGGCAAGCAGAGAGAAAGCCCCCGAAAGGCCCGAGCACCATGAACATGTCCCGACTGCCGTCCCGCATCCGAAGAACCCGTCTGAAGGACCTCTTCCTGCCTACTTTCCTCGGTCTTTGCCTGTCCCTGCTGTCCGCGGCCGCCGCGGGCCAGACGTCGGCATCGGCGGTGCAGGCCGCCGACGGGGCGGCCCTCGAGCGCCTGGCCATGGACTTCCTGCAGCCCGCGCTCGACAGCAGCCTCGGCCAGACCGCCAACGGCGTGCTGCGCCCCGAAGTCGAGCTGGGGCAACTGGACACCCGACTTCGCCTGGCCCCCTGCAGCCAGGTCGAGCCCTACCTGCCCACGGGCAGCCGCCTCTGGGGCCGCAGCCGGATCGGGCTGCGCTGCCTGGAGGGCCCGGTGCGCTGGAACGTGTTCATTCCGGTGACCGTCAGGGCCTGGGGACCGGCCTGGGTGCTGCGCCGACCCGTGGGTGCGGGCAGCGTGCTGGCTCAAGAAGATGCGGAACTGGCCGAAATCGACTGGGCGGATCAGCGTGCCAGCGTGCTGGCCAGCCCCGAGATGTGGGTCGGGCAACAGGCGGCCTATGCCCTGCGCCCGGGCCAGGCCCTGCGCCAGAACATGGTGCGGCCGGTGCCGGTGTTCGACCCGGGCGCCCAGGTCCGGGTCAGCAGCTCCATGGGCAGCCTGCAGGTGGTGGTCACCGGGCAGGCACTCGGACCCGGCGTGGCCGGGCAGAGCGTGCGGATCCGGCTGGCCGGCGGACGGATCGTCACCGGCACGGTGATCGACAGCCAGACCGTCGAGGTGGCGCTGTGAACCGCTGGCAATCTGCCGCCCCGGAGCGTGACCGATTGAACGAAACAGGGTTAAAGTTTCTTCCGGCGGCGTCGATACTCTTTCCACGATACCCCATCCAAGGGGTATGGAGAGTGCCATGAAAATCGAATCATCCTCGGACTCCTACATCGGCTCAGTGGCCGGCGGACCGCAGAAGACCCCCGCTGTGCCGGCCGCTGGCGGCGAGGGCGTCGCGGCCCCTGCAGCAGCGCCGGCGTCGGTCGCTGCCCCCAAGGCCCAGGCCGGCGTGACGGTCAGCCTGTCCTCGTCCACCGCCCAGGCGCTCTCGGCCTCGGGCACCGGTGGCAACGAGGTGTTCAACGCCGAGAAGGTCGAGGCGATGAAGGCGGCCATCGCAAACGGCAGCTTCCAGGTCAACGCCGAGGCCATTGCCGACAAGATGCTGTCCAACGCCGCCGAGATGCTCGGCAGCGCCCGCAACTGACTCCGGCAGCCCTCTGAAGCCCCTCCATGGTGAGCACCCACAAACCTGCACCCAAGGCCTGGCTCGACGCCCTGGGGCTTCGCCTGGATGATCTCGAGCGTGCCCTGCTGTCGTCCGACCCGGCTGCGGTGGAGTCGGCCAGCCACGCGGTCCAGTTGCTGATGGGCCAGGCACCGGCGCCGCGGATGTGGAACGGGCTCGCAGCGCAAGAGGTCGGCACCCTGCAGCGCCAGGCGCGCCGCTTTGCGGGATTGCGCCAGGCTGCCCTGCGGCTGTGCGCCCAGTCCGAACGGGCCACCCGCGTGCTGCTGCCCGAAACCGCCAGCTCGCCCACCTATGCGCCGCGCCAGCCCCGGGGTGGGTCCCTGCCCGGCCGCAGCTACCTCTCGGCCTGACCGGCCCTCTTTCCTGTCTGCCAACAAAAACGCCTGCGCTGACGCAGGCGTTTTTTCTTTCCGCAGGCGCCAGCAGGGCGCCTTCCGGCGGCGGCTCAGTGGTCGCGAAGCCGGGCGCGCAGCCGGGCAATCGACTGGCTGTGCAACTGGCAGATGCGCGATTCGGTCACCCCGAGAACGGCCGCGATCTCCTTGAGATTCATGTCGTGCTCGTAGTACATGCTCATGATCTGCTGCTCGCGCTCGGGCAATCCCTTGATGGCCTCGACCAGCGCCATGCGCATGCGCTGGTCGCGCAGCACCGCAGAGGGCTCGGCCTCGTGGTCGCCCATGTGCCGGTCCAGGAAATGGTCCTCGTCGTCGCCCTGGCCCGTGATGTCCTCGAGGTAGACCAGCTGGGTGCCGCGGACCTTGGCCAGCAGCTGCTGGTAATCGCCCAGCGTCATGCCCAGCTCCTGCGCGATCTCGGACTCCATCGGCGCCCGGTGCAGGCGCTGCTGCAGACGGTGCACGGCCTGTTCGATCTCTTTCTGGCTCTTGCGCGAACCGCGCGACATCCAGTCACCGTCGCGCAACTCGTCGATCATGGCGCCGCGGATGCGCTGGCTGGCGAAGGTCTCGAACTGGACACCCTGCGAAGGCTCGTACCGGGCAATCGCCTCGGTCAGACCGATCATGCCCACCTGGATCAGGTCGTCGAGCTCCACGCTGGGGGGCAGCTTGGCGATCATGTGGTGGGCCAGGCGGCGCACCAGCGGGCTGTACTTGCGCAGCTGTTCGTCCCGGTTCAGAGTGCCTTTGGCGGTGTACATGTTCTTCAGCTCCAGGAAAAGTGGGCATGCACTCTTCGGTCTGACCTCGTGATGTCGAGGATCTGGTGTTCCATCATGGAAGATGCGGCGGACCGGCCGGGCGCGGCCACGGCAGCCTCCAGGGCCCGGTGGCCCCAGGTCGCGGCGGGCCAGCACTCCAGCTCCAGCAGCAGGTGGCGCCGTGCACAGTCGACCACCGTGTCCTGCACACGACCGAACGCAGGGGACGCACCGGCTTCGGCCAGCGGGGCCAGAACCGGCCTGAGGCCGGCGCCGTGCAGGCGCTTGACCGACGCATAGGCATCCATGCTGGCCTGCGGCTGGGCCACCAGGGGCACCATGACCGGGACAGCGGTGCCCCCGAACAGGCCCGACAGCCCCTGCGCGGGCCCGTAGAGCAGCACCAGCGCGCCGGCCGCAAACGGCACCAGCAGCCGCGAAAGCGCCACCGCGGGACCCACCGTGGCGGCCGTGCCGGCCAGGGCCTGCAGCCCGAGCGCGCCGGGAAGGACGAGCCATTCGGCCTGGTCGGCCGGACGTCCCAGACCCGAAACCGAAGGATCGCGCAACACCTGCAGCAGACCCAGATGCCGTCCTTCGTCGACGGTGCGGCGCTGCGACTCCCTGGCGCTGGCGTCGACGATCACCACCGGCTGATCCGGCGTTGCCAGGCACCCGGCCAGCCGGCACAGGAGCTCGTACCCCTGGGCAGGCTGCGCGGTGGCGGCGACCGGCAGCACCCGTGCAGGCAGCACCGGCGCGCTGGCACGCAGACCGGCGGCCTGGTCGAAGGCAAACTCAAACATGCGCAGCCCCCAGATCGATGCCGCGCACCGAAGCCTGCGAGAAGTAGAAGCCCATGTCATGGGCCACGGGGTCGAAAGCCGAACGGTTCTGCGCGCCCATGGACATGCGCACCAGCGCAGCGGCATCGGGCGATTGCCAGTCCTCGGGCACGCGCTGGCCGTTGGCCACGCCCCTGAGCACCACCTGGTGCCGGATCAGCGAGTCGATGGCCGGACCGAGCTTGACCGCCTCGTCGACCTTGGACAGCACGACCCCGTGCAGGCTGCGGGCCTTGAAGCCGGTCAGCACATCGTCGAGGGTGTCCCCGTGGGCACCGGCGTTGAGCACCAGGGTCTTCCTGACCTGGGGCATGTCGAGCATGTCGAGCATGTCCTGGATGCGCTGGTCGCGCTGACCCAGTCCCGCCGTGTCGATGATGACCATCCGCTTGCCGGACAGCAGGTTGAGCAGGTCAGCGAGTGCCGAGCGGTCATGCGCCAGGTGGGCCACCACGCCCAGCATGCGGCCGTAGGTGCGCAGCTGCTCGTAGCCGGCAACGCGGTAGCTGTCCAGGGTGATCAGGCCCACGCTGGCTGCGCCATGCTGCTGCGCGCACTGGGCAGCCAGCTTGGCCGCGGTGGTGGTCTTGCCCACACCGGTGGCGCCGATCAGGGCGATCACGCCCCCTTCCTCGCCGAGGCTGGCGCCCGGTGCGGACACCTTGAGGTTGCGCGTGATCACGTCCATCACCCAGCGCACGGCATCGGACGGGTTCACGTCCGCAGCCAGCTTCTCCAGCACGGCGCGCGCCATCGACGGCGAGTAACCGGCCCGGATCAGCTTGAGCATCAGGTTGGACTGGATCGGGTTCTGCTTGGACGACCCCAGCCACGCCAGCGTGTTGAAACGCTCCTCGATCATGTCCCGCAGGGCGGACAGTTCGACGGCCATGGCGTCTTCCCGCCCGGCGGACATGACGGGCGACGGCAGCGGATCGTTCCAGACGGGTTCGACCGGGCCACGGGTGCGGATGGGCGGCACCGACGAGGACAGGCCAAGGCCCTGCGAGAGGACCGGCGCGGCCGGTGCCGCGACACGCTCCTCGCGCACCGGGTGCGCGGCGCTCTGAACCCTGGACGCAGCCGCGGCCGGCACCGGATCTGCGGCACTGCCTTCCCTGCGCTTGCGCAGCATGCGCTCGCGCACGTAATCCTGGAAGGACAGGGTGCTCATGGCCAGGGCCTCGGTGTCCTTGTCGACCGAGTCCTGCGCCTGTGCCTGGACCTTCGCGGTCAGCGGTGCAGGGACGCGCTGCTCTGCCCCGGCAGCGGGCAGGGCGGCCAGGGTTTCCTCGGCGGCGGCCATCACCTCGAACCCCTCTTCGGTGGTTCGCGTGGACAGGATCACGGCTCCCTCGCCGAAGGCACGCCGTGCCTTGGCCATGGCTTCACGCGAGGTCGGGGCGATGAATCGCTGGATGTTCATGCTGCTTCTCCAAGAATCGGGCCAATGCGGATGAGGTGGGTTTCGGGAATCTCACTGTGGGCCAGCACCTGCAGGCGCGGGGCCGAGCGGCGCAACAGGCGGGCCATGGCGGTGCGGATGGCATCGGGCACGAGCAGGCAGGCCGGCACGCCCTTCTCCTCCTGCCGGTTGGCCACTTCGGTGGCGGACTGGGTGAGCATCTCGGCCACACCCGGGTCCAGCGCGCCGGCGGAGCCACCGGCCAGGGCCTGCATCAACAGGCGCTCCAGGCCGGGCTCGATGGCAATGACCTCGAGCTCCTTGACCGGACCGTAGATCTGCTGGACGATGGCCGGCGCCAGCGCCATGCGGACACGGCGGGCCAGTTCGACCGGTTCCGTCGTGACCGAAGCGTTCTCGGCGATCGACTCGATGATGGTGCGGATGTCGCGCACATGCACCGACTCTTCCAGCAGCAGCTGCAGCACTTTCTGGAAGGCGGCGATGGAGATCATCTTGGGAACGACTTCTTCGATCAGCTTGGGGGCCAGGCGGGTCACGTGCTCGACCAGGTCCTGGGTCTCGGTCCGGCTCAGCAGCCTGGCCGCCTGGACTTGCATCAAGTGTGACAAATGGGTCGCCAGCACGGTCTCGGAATCAACCACCGTAAAACCGGCCATTTGGGCGTTCTCCCGCTGCTTCTCGTCGATCCAGTGGGCCGGCAGGCCGAAGGCCGGGTCGGTGGTGGGCGTGCCGATCAGCGGCGTGCCGATGCCGCCCGGATCGATGGCCAGGTACATGCCCGGAAACACCTCGCCCTCGCCGACCACGACGCCACGCAGCGTGATCCGGTAGGCGCTGGGACGCAGCTCGAGGTTGTCGCGCACATGGACCGCCGGTGGCAGGAAGCCCACCTCCTGGGCGAACTTCTTGCGCACCCCCTTGATGCGGGTGAGCAGGTCTCCCTGGCGGGTCTTGTCGACCATGGCGATCAGCCGGTAGCCCAGCTCCAGTCCGAGCAGGTCGACCGGCTGCAGGTCGTCCCAGGTGGCCTCGCCGTCACCGGCCTCGGGCTTGACCTCTGGCTGGGGCTCGGGCCGGCGCTCCTCCTGCAGGCGCATCCAGGCCAGGCCACCGATGACCGCCGCGAACGAGAGGAAGACGACATGCGGCATGCCCGGCACGATGCCCAGCATGAACAGCACCGTCGCCGTGATGCCCAGCACCTTGCTGGAGAGGAACATCTGGCTGACGATCTGTCCTCCGACATCCGCGTCCTTGCCCACCCGCGACACCACCATCGCGGCCGCCACCGAAATGAGCAGGGCGGGGATCTGGGCCACCAGCGCATCGCCGACCGCCAGGGTGATGTAGCTGTCGGCCGCATCGCCCACCGACAGGT
>SBFS01000156.1 GCA_006227825.1 Burkholderiales bacterium
CTGCAGCACCCGCGGATGCCGCGGCGAGTGCCGCCGCGGCCAGCTTCGCTGCGCTGCTCGGACGGCTGGACTACCTGGGCGCACCGGACATCGAGCTCATCCGCCAGGCCTACCGCATGGCCGACGAAGCCCACCTCGGCCAGTTGCGCAAGAACGGAGACCCGTACATCACCCACCCGATTGCGGTGGCCGCCCAGTGTGCCGAATGGAAGCTCGATGCGCAGGCCCTGATGGCCGCACTGATGCACGACGTCATGGAGGACTGCGGCATCAGCAAGCTGGATCTGGCCGAGCGCTTCGGCTCCACCGTCGCCGACCTGGTCGACGGCCTGACCAAGCTGGAGAAGCTCGAGTTCGACACCCGCGAGCAGAACCAGGCCGAGAGCTTCCGCAAGATGCTGCTGGCCATGGCCAAGGACGTGCGCGTCATCCTGATCAAGCTGGCCGACCGCACCCACAACATGCGCACCATGGGCGACATGCCGCGCAGCAAGTGGCAGCGCATCAGCAGCGAGACACTGGAAATCTACGCGCCCATCGCACACCGGCTCGGCCTGAACTTCACCTACCGGGAACTGCAGGACCTGTCCTTCCGCTTCCTGCACCCCTGGCGCTACGAGGTCCTGTCCAAGGCCCTGAACCGGTCGCGGCACCGGCGCCGGGACCTGATTGCCAGGGTCCAGACCGAGGTGGAGGGCGTGTTCGGCCAGCACGGCATGCAGGTGCGCATCCTCGGGCGGGAGAAGACCCTCTACTCCGTCTACCGCAAGATGGACAGCAAGCACCTGTCCTTCTCGCAGGTGACCGACATCTACGGCTTCCGGATCGTGGTCCCGGAGCTGCTGGACTGCTACACCGCCCTGGGCATCCTGCACCAGCTCTACAAGCCGGTGCCCGGCAAGTTCCGCGACTACGTGGCCATCCCCAAGGTCAACGGCTACCAGTCGCTGCACACCACCCTCATCGGTCCGTTCGGCACCAACATCGAATTCCAGTTGCGCACCCATTCGATGGATGTGGTGGCCGAGTCCGGCGTGGCCGCACACTGGCTCTACAAGGCCAACGAGCCCGGCAGCGACACCTCGGAGCGGCTGGGCACGCAGTGGCTGCAGTCGCTGCTGGACATCCAGCAGGAAACCCGGGACGCGTCCGAATTCTGGGACCACATCAAGATCGACCTGTTCCCCGATGCGGTCTATGTGTTCACCCCGCAGAGCAAGATCCTGTCGCTGCCGCGCGGGGCCACCGTGGTCGACTTCGCCTATGCCATCCACAGCGGGGTGGGCAACCACGCGGTCTCGGCCCTGGTCAACGGCGAACAGCGCCCGCTGCGCACCGAACTGAACAACGGCGATGTGGTCGAGATCATGACCGACGAGAAGGCCGAACCCAACCCGGCCTGGCTGTCCTTCGTCAAGACCGGACGGGCCCGCTCCAAGATCCGCCACTACCTCAAGACGGTGGCCCAGGACAAGTCCTACGAACTCGGGCGGCGGCTGCTGGGACAGGCCCTGCGCGCCGAAGGCATTGCCGAGTTCCCCGGCGACGAGGAGCACTTCCAGCCCGTCTGGGAGAAGCTGCTGCGCTTCACCGGCAACCGCAACCAGGTCGAGCTGCTGTCGGACATCGGCATGGGCAAGCGCATCGCCAGCATGGTGGGCAAGAAGATGGCGGTGCTGCTGGCCGAGGGCGGCGTGCGTCCCGATGCCGTGCTCATCAGCACCGAGCGCTATGCCGGCGGGCAGGACGAAGCCATCACCCAGGGCATCGTCACACTTGACGGCAGCGAGGGCCTGTCGGTCCAGTACGCCAGTTGCTGCAAGCCGATCCCGGGCGACCGGATCGTCGGTTACCTGGGCCGGGGCGAGGGCCTGGTGGTGCACGCCGATGACTGTCCGGTCGGCCGTCGCCTGCTGGCACGAGACAGCGAGCGTTTCCTGGCCGTCGAGTGGGCTGACGAGCCGGTGCGTGCCTTCGAGACCACGGTCCAGGTCACGGTGACCAACGGCAAGGGGGTGCTGGCCCGGGTGGCCGCCGCGATTGCCGGCGCCGAGGCCGACATCACCCATGTGGACATGGGCAACGAACCGGCCCAGACCGCCACCGACATCCGCTTCTCGGTCAGCGTGCGTGACCGCGTCCACCTGGCGGCCGTGCTGCGCAGCCTCAAGCGCACCGCCTCGGTGCTCAAGGCCCAGCGCTTCAAGCCCACCAAGGCCTGAGCTGGCTCAGCCCGGTGCCGGGTAGCGCACCTCGACAATTTCCAGCTCCCGGGCACCACCCGGCACCGCCAGGTGCACCACGTCCCCGACCCTGGCCTTGAGCAGGGCGCGCGCCACCGGAGAGACCCAGCTGATCTGTCCCTGCGCGCTGTCGGCTTCGTCGATGCCCAGGATGGTGACGGTGCTCTCCCGACCGTCCTCGTCGCAGCAGGTCACGGAGGCGCCGAAGAACACCTGGTCTCCGCCATGGTGGATGGACGGGTCCACCACCTCGGCGATCTCCAGCCGGCGGGTGAGAAAGCGGATGCGCCGGTCGATCTCGCGCAGGCGCTTCTTGCCGTAGAGGTAGTCGCCGTTCTCGGAGCGGTCGCCATTGCTGGCCGCCCAGTGCACGATCTCGACGATGCGCGGCCTCTCCTCGTCCATGAGCTGGAACAGCTCGGCCCGCAGCCGGTCGTAGCCGGCGCGCGTGATGTAGTTCTTCTCGCCCGGCGCCTGCCCCGCGGTGGCCGGCTGGTCAGCACCGCTGTCGTCGTCCTGGTCGGTCTCTCTGGTGAAAGCCTTGCTCATGGAAGGAGTCGGCGCCCGGGGCGCCGCCAAACGTGAGGATGGGCTGCGAAGGACAGCAAAGAAAAAAGCCTGCAGCTTGTGGCTGCAGGCTTTTCTGTGTGGCGCGGCTGGCAGGAATCGAACCCACGACCCCTTGGTTCGTAGCCAAGTACTCTATCCAGCTGAGCTACAGCCGCGAAGACATGCAGTATAGCATGAGAAAAGGCAGGCGTTCAAGCTAGGCGCCCGCCTCCAGTGCCTCGGGCAAGGCCGGGACGAGGAAATTCCAGACGGCACGGATCCGTGCGCTGCTGCGGATCTCCCGGTGAACGACCAGCCACATGGGCAGGGGAGGAATCGGCAACCCCGGCAGCACCCGGACCAGCGCCGGACTGCGGCGGGCCACGTAGTCGGCCAGAAACCCGATGCCCGCCCCCGCCAGCACCAGGCCCTCGTGCGCCATCAGGTCATCGGTGCGCAGGCCGAACTGCCCGGCGCCGACCGGATGCCCCATGGCGGCGAACCCGCGCACGATGTCGGTTTCCCGGTCGTTGCCGATCACCTCATGGTCGAGCAGGTCTTCGGTCGCCTGCGGCACCCCCCGCCGATGCAGGTAGGCCGGGTGCGCATACGCGCCGATGGCCACCTGCCCGACGCGCCGCCCCAGCAGCGCTCCCTGCTGCGGCCGCACCATGCGCACCGCGATGTCCGCCTCGCGCTGCAGCAGGTCGCTGACGGTGTTGCTCACGACCAGCTCGACCTGAATGTCGGGGTGGGCCTGCCGCATCGCGGCCAGCACGGGCGGCAGCAGGACACAGGCGACCGGCTGGCTGGCCGATATCCGCACCGTTCCCCGCACCTGCTGCTGGGCACCGGCTGCCTGGCGCACCAGTTGGTCCGCCCCGGACGCCATGGCACGCGCCGGCTCGGCCAGGCGGCGCGCATGAACGGTCGGCACAAGTCCGCGGGACGTGCGTTCAAACAGGACCACCCCCAGTTGCTCCTCCAGTTCGGTGATGTGCCGGCCCACGGTCGGCTGGTGCACCCGCAGCGCGCGTGCAGCGCCCATCAGGCTGCCGTGGTCCAGCGCAGCCAGAAAGGACCGGATCAGCGACCAGTCGAAACCCGGGATGTGCATGATTGCATGTCTGGTGTGTCGATTTGTGCAATTGTGCGCGCACCGGACCCTTCGCACAATCGGGTCACCGCCCTCATCAAGGAGTCCTCCATGCAACGCCGTTCCTTTCTTCGCATCGCAGGGGGTGGCACGATCGCCGCCGCGATGGTCCCTCTGGCAGGCTGCAGCAGCGCACTGCCCGAGGAAGCCGTTGCCGCCTGGCGAGGACCGGGCGAAGAGCCGGACCTGCGGCGCTGGGTGCTGGCCCACGCCATCCTGGCGCCGCATTCGCACAACCTGCAAAGCTGGCTGGTGGACCTGTCCGTGCCCGGGCAGATCACGCTGTCCATCGACCGCACCCGTCTGCTGCCGGAAACCGATCCGTATTCCCGCCAGATGATGATGAGCCAGGGCACGTTTCTGGAGCTGCTCGACCAGGCCGCACGCCAGCGGGGACACCGGGCCGACATCACGCTGTTCCCCCAGGGCACGTTCGGACCCCAAGAGGTGGACGACCGGCCCACCGCCCTCATCCGCCTGGAACCCGACGCCGGGGTTCGGCCCGAGCCCCTGTTTGCACAGGTGTTCCGGCGCCGCACCAACCGCCAGGCCTACGAGGCGCGGCCGCCGGCGCCGCAGGCCATCCAGGCCATTCTGGACGCCACGGCCGGCCAGCCGTTCAGGGTCGGCGTGACGACCACGCAGCAGAGCGAATCCATGACGCGCCAGCGAGAGATCGCCAAGGAGGCCTGGCGCATCGAGCTGACGACACCGCGCACCGTGCTGGAGTCCTACAAGGTGCTGCGCATCGGGCCCAGGGAAATCGCCGAGCACCGCGACGGGATATCCATCAACGAGCCCATGCTGCGCGCCATCCACGCGCTGGGACTGTTCGACCGCAACGTGGCCCCGGGGCCCGACGACATGGCGACCACCGGCCAGATCGACGAGTTCAACCGCCACATCGACAGCACGCCGGCCTTCTACTGGATGGTTTCGCAGGACAACGACCGGGTCACCCAGATCGATGCCGGCCGGGCATGGGTGCGCGCGCAGCTGGCGGCCACGGCGCAAGGGCTTTCCATGCAGCCCATCTCGCAGGCCCTGCAGGAGTACCCGGAAGTGCAGGGTTCCTACCAGGCCATCCACCGCCTGCTGGCTGAGGGACAGACCGGCCACACGGTGCAGATGTGGGCGCGTCTGGGCCATGCACCCGAGACAGGGCCGGCACCGCGGCGCGGTCTGGATGCCCACCTGGTTCGCACCTAGAAGCGGGTGAGGGTCCAGCGGCGCGCGGACGGGTGGTAGGGCGTGCTGGGCTCGAACCAGCGACCAAGGGATTATGAGTCCCCTGCTCTGACCAACTGAGCTAACGCCCCACCGAAGTGCGGATTGTAGGGCGGGCGCCGCAGGCGGGGCACGGGCTCACTTGCCGTGGCTCAGGGCGTTGCTGACCAGCTTGGCGGTGACGTCCACGATCTGGATCATGCGGTCGTAGGGCATGCGCTGCGGACCGATGACGCCCAGGGTGCCGACCACCTGACCGTCGACCTCGTAGGGTGCGGTGACCACCGACAGGTCTTCGTAGGGCACGACCTGGCTTTCGCCGCCGATGTAGATGCGCACGCCGTCGGCCTGGCTGGAGACGTCGAGCAGGCGCATGAGCTGGGTTTTCTGCTCGAACAGGTCGAACAGCCGGCGCAGGTTGCCCATGTCGGACGAGAACTCGGACACCGACAGGAGGTTGCGCTCGCCGGCCACCACCACCTCTTCGGCCTGGCTCTCCTCGTCGGCCGCGGGCTCGACCGCTGCCTGCATCAGACCCGCGATCTCGCCGCGCAGGGCTTCGACCTCGTTGCGCAGGCGCTCGCGCACGGCTTCCATGGTCAGGCCGGCGTAGTTGGCGTTGAGGAAGTTGGCGGCCTCCAGAAGCTGGGACTGGCTGAAGCTGGCCTGGGTGTGGATGATGCGGTTCTGCACGTCACCGTCGGGCGAGACGATGATGACCAGCACCCGGCGCTCGGACAGGCTGAGGAACTCGATGTGGCGGAAGACGGAGCTGCGCCGCGGTGCCATCACGACCCCCACGAAGTGCGACAGGCTCGACAGCATCTGGGCGGCGTGGCTGATCACCCGCTGCGGCTTGCCGGCCTCGATGGCGCCCGAGGCAATCTCGCTCAGGGTGGGCAGCTCGCCACGCCGCACCGTGAGCATGGTGTCGACGAACAGCCGGTAGCCCTTGGCGGTCGGGATGCGGCCGGCCGAGGTGTGCGGGCTGGCGATCAGGCCCAGTTCCTCGAGGTCGCTCATCACGTTGCGGATGGTTGCGGGCGAGAGGTCCAGTCCCGTGGCCTTGGCCAGGGTCCGCGAACCCACGGGCTGGCCGTCGGCGATGTATCGCTCGACCAGCGCCTTGAGCAGCAGTTGGGAACGGTCGTCCAGCATGGTTGCCTCATTTTACGGAGGAAGCGGATCCGTGGCAGGCCCTGGCGGCAAGGGTTTGCGAGGGCCGGGCCGGCCATGCCCTGTGCTGTAATTCACGCATGACGCGGATCGCTTCCCTGACAGGCCTTGCACCCGGGACACGGACCCCGCGTTTCGCCCATGTGGCGATCATCGGGAAATACCAGGCGCCAGGGTCCAGGCACGCGGTGGACGAGATCGCCCATTTCCTGCACGACCAGGGCTGCGAGGTGTCGCTGGAGTCGGAAACCTCGCTGAACACCGGCCTGGCGCAGTACACGGCACTGGATGTGCCCGGCATCGGCCGCGAGTGCCAGCTGGCCCTGGTCGTCGGCGGCGACGGCACCATGCTGGGCATCGGCCGCCAGCTGGCCCGCTACGGCGTGCCGCTGATCGGCATCAACCAGGGGCGGCTGGGTTTCATCACCGATGTTCCCTTCGACGGCTTCCGCGACCGCCTGGGCCCGATGCTGCGCGGCGAGTACGAGGAAGAGGCCCGCAGCCTGATGGCCGCCAGCGTCTGGCGCGATGGCGATTGCGTGTTCGAGGCCACGGCGCTCAACGACGTGGTGGTCAACCGCAGCGGCGTGGCCAGCATGATCGAGCTGCGGGTGGAGGTCGACGGGCATTTCGTGGCCAACCAGCGCGCCGACGG
>SBFS01000116.1 GCA_006227825.1 Burkholderiales bacterium
ACGTACTGGCGGGCGCGCAGGTAGCAGTCCTCGGCCGCGCCCAGCGCGCCCCAGGCGATGCCGTAGCGGGCGCTGTTCAGGCAGGTGAACGGGCCCTTGAGGCCGCGCACTTCGGGGAAGGCGTTCTCTTCGGGCACGAAGACCTCGTCCATGACGATCTCGCCGGTGATGCTGGCGCGCAGGCCGACCTTGCCGTGGACGGCGGGGGCACTCAGGCCCTTCCAGCCTTTTTCGAGGATGAAGCCGCGGATCTGGCCACCGTCATCCTTGGCCCAGACCACGAACACGTCGGCGATCGGGCTGTTGGTGATCCACATCTTGGCGCCCGACAGGCTGTAGCCGCCGTCGACCTTGCGGGCGCGGGTGATCATGCTGCCGGGGTCGCTGCCGTGGTTGGGTTCGGTCAGGCCGAAGCAGCCGATCCACTCGCCGGTGGCCAGCCTGGGCAGGTATTTCTGCTTCTGCGCTTCGCTGCCGAATTCATTGATCGGCACCATCACCAGAGAGCTCTGCACGCTCATCATGGAGCGGTAGCCGGAGTCCACGCGCTCCACCTCGCGGGCCACCAGGCCGTAGCAGACATAGTTCAGGCCTGCGCCGCCATACTGCTCGGGGATGGTCGGGCCCAGCAGGCCCAACTCGCCCATCTCGCGGAAGATGGACACGTCGGTCGTTTCGTTGCGGAAGGCCAGTTGCACGCGCGGCAGCAGCTTTTCCTGGCAGTAGGCGCGGGCGGCTTCCTGCACCTGGCGTTCCTCGTCGCTCAGCTGGGCGCTCAGGTGGAAGGGGTCTTCCCAGCTGAAGGTGTTCTTGCTCGATGCCATGCGGCGGTCTCCGTTGGGTGGGGTGGATGGTCCGGGGTGGTTCCCGATTGTGGCGGCACCATGAATAGCTGTCCAATATTGATCAGCGATTGATCAATACATAATGCATATCCATGGAATTTCGCCACCTGCGCTGCTTCACCGTGCTGGCCGAGGAACTGCACTTCGGTCGCGCGGCGCAGCGGCTGGCGATGACGCAGCCGCCCTTGTCGATGAGCATCCGGCAGCTCGAGGCCGGTGTGGGCGCCCGCCTGTTCGAGCGCAACAGCCGCGGCGTGGCCCTGACCGCCGCGGGGCAGGCCTTTCTGCCGCGCGCGCAGGCGCTGCTGGAGCAGGCGGCGCTGGCCGCCCGGGAGGCGCGGGACGTGGGGCAGGGCCTGGCCGGCCGGCTGCAGATCGGCTTTGCCGGCACCGTGCTCTACCGGGGCCTGCCGCAGGTGCTGCGCGGTTTTGCTGCGGCGCACCCCCGGTTGCGGCTGGCCCTGCGCGAACTCAGCAGCAGCGAGCAGCTGGTGGAGCTGGTGCACGACCGTCTCGACCTGGGCTTCGTCCACACCACCCGGGTGCCGCCGGGTTTTTCCCAGATCCTGGTGTCCAGCCAGCCCTTCATGGCCTGCCTGCCGGCCGATCACCCGCTGGCGCACAGGAAACGCCTGCCGCTGGAGGACTTGCGCAGCGAGTCCTTCGCGGTCGTCATGCGGGCCGTCTCGCCCGATTACCACGACCGCATCCTGGCCGCCTGCGCGGACGCCGGCTTCGAGCCCTCGCTCGCTTTCGAGCTGCGGCACTGGCTGAGCGTGGTGTCGGTGATCGCCCAGGGCCTGGGTGTGGGCCTGGTCCCCGCTGCCCTGCAGCAGGCCGGCCTGCCCGGCGTGACGTTCGTACCCCTGACGCGGCCACTGGCGCCCTACGACACCCACTGCCTCTGGCGCACCGGCCGTGACCAGCCTGCCCTGGGGGCTTTCCTGGCCACGGTCCGGGCGGCCGCGCAGCCCGGGCATGATCCTCCACTGGCGTGAACGAAACGGAGGCCTCCCATGAACGATACCCCGACCCTGGTGCTTGGCGGCGGCTGCTTCTGGTGCACCGAAGCCGTCTACAAGGAAGTGCGTGGCGTGCTGGACGTCGAGTCCGGCTACAGCAATGGTCAGGCCGGGCAGCCCAGTTACGAGGACGTCTGCACCGGCACCACCGGATGCAACGAGGTGGTCAGGCTCGTCTACGACCCGGCGCAGGTGAGCACCCGGGATCTGCTGGAGGTTTTCTTCGCCGTCCACGATCCGACCACGCTCAACCGGCAGGGCAACGACGTGGGCACGCAGTACCGCAGCGGCATCTATTTCACCACCGGCGAGCAGCGCGAGACAGCCCTGTCGCTCATCGCGGAACTGACGGCGGACGGGGTCTTTGGCCGGCCCATCGTCACCGAGGTGCAACCGCTGGCCCACTACTGGCCCGCCGAGGACTACCACCAGGATTTCTTCGAGCGGCACCCTCACCAGGGCTACTGCCTGGCGGTGGCCGCGCCCAAGGTGGACAAGCTGCGCAGGACCTTTGCCCGCCTGCTCAAGTGATCGATCCCCACAGGGCGAAGGCGATCATCGCCTGCCCATGGCGGCCCGAAGCCGCGGCCACAGGGTGATCAGCCCCAGGCCTGCGAGCACCAGGGCGCAGGCCGCCAGCTTCCAGGCGGGCAGGGGTTCGCCCAGCGCCAGGGCCGACGCCCCCAGCCCGAACACCGGGACCAGCAAGGCCATCGGTGTCACCGTGGCCGCGGGGTGCCGTGCCAGCAGCCAGTTCCAGGCGCCGTAGCCGAACAGCGTGTTGCCCACCGCCTGCCATCCCACGCTGGCCCAGGCCAGGCCGTCTGCCCGGGACAGCGCCTGCACAACCGGTGCGGCGCCTTCGAGCCAGAGTGTGAGCAGCAGCAGGGGAGGCACCGCGCATGCGCTGCTCCAGACCATGAAATGCAGCATGTTGACCTGTCCGCACCGCTTGACGACCAGGTTGGCGGCCGCCCAGCAAAGCGCGGCGACAAGCACCAGGGCCACGCCCGTGGGCGCCGCATCGGCATCGAAACGGCTGGCGATGACGGCCAGTCCCGTCAGGGCCAGTGCGAGGCCGGCCAGCTGGTAGCGGAGCACCCGCTCGCGCAGCAGCCACAGCGACAGGCCGATGGTGAAGAACACCTGCATCTGGATCACCAGCGAGGCCAGTCCCGGCGAAATGTGCCCGTCCATGGCCACGAACAGCAGACCGAACTGGCCGGCGCCGAGCAGGACGCCGAAGCTGGCCAGGTAGCGCCAGGGCACGGCCGGCCGGGGGACGAAAAGCAGCCAGGGCAGCGCCGAAAGGCCGAAGCGCAAGGTCGCCAGCAGAAACGGCGGCAGGTCTTCCAGGCCCCAGCGGATGACCACGAAATTGGTGCCCCAGATGGCCACCACGGCCAGGGCGAGAAGCAGGTGCGAGAGGGGCACGGGCGGGGCTGCGAATGGAGGTGCCGCGCAGCTTAACGCTTTCCCGGACGGCAGGTCCTGCATTGCCGGGCCCGCGTCCGGGTAGGGCCCCGTCCGGGGCCCGTGGTCATGGGCCGGCGATGGCCCCGGTCAGGGTGGCGGTGTTGTGGCGCATCATGTCCACATAGGAGGCGGCGGGCCCGCCGACGGCGGTCAGCGAGTCCGAGTACAGCACACCCGCGGGCCTGATGCCCGTCTCCTGCCCGATCTGCCCGATCAGGCGGGCGTCGGAAATGTTCTCGACAAACAGGGCACGGATGTTCTCCGACTTGATCTGCCGGATCAGCCGCGCGACACCGCGTGCCGAGGCTTCGGCTTCGGTGCTGACGCCCTGCGGTGCCAGGAAGCGGACCCCGTACGCCTGGCCGTAGTAGGCGAAGGCGTCGTGCGAGGTGATCACCTTGCGCCGGTCGGTCCCGATGGCGCTCCAGGCCTCGCGGATCTGGCCATCGAGTTCCTGCAGGCGGGCGGTGTAGCGCCTGGCGTTGTCCCGGTAGATGTCGCAACCCTGGGCATCCGCCTGGCAGAGGCCGTCGGCGATGTTGCCCACGTACACGATGGCGTTGCGCACGTCCTGCCAGGCATGCGGGTCGTGGTGGCCGTGGTGGTGATGGGCATGGCCGTGGTCGTGCCTGTGCTCGGCCTTCAGTGCTTGCACCCCCTTCGAGACCACGACATGCTGCCCCCGGAAGCCGGACGACTTCATGAGCCGGGGCATCCAGCCCTCGAAGCCGAGCCCGTTGGAGAACATCACCGCCGCACCGGCCACGGTGCGTGCGTGGGATGGCGAGGGGGAAAAGACGTGTGCATCCTCGCCCGGACCCGCCAGGACCGTGACGTCGACCCGGTCGCCCCCGACCTGGCGGACGAAATCGCCCAGGATGCTGAAGGTGGCCACCGCCCTGACCTGGGCAGCGGGCGGCTGGGCACCGGCGGCAGGCCCATGCAGTGCCAGGGCGGCGAGCAGCAAAGTGAGAAGGTGTCTGCGGTGGGTCATGGTTCAGGCCCTCAGATGGGGTTGCAGGGAAGGGCGCTGGCGCAAGAGGCCCTGGCGTCCGATGAGCATCGAGCACAGGTACAGCGCGCCCAGCGACAGCACGATGGCCGGACCGGTGGGCAGGTCGGCGTGGTAGGACAGCAGCAGTCCCGCCAGACTGGCCCCGAAGGCCAGCAGGCAGGAGAGGACCAGCAGGGCGGTGATCTCGCGCACCCAGAAGCGTGCCGCCGCCGCCGGCAGCACCAGGAAGCCCACGGCCAGGAGCGTGCCCAGGGCATGAAAGCCGGCCACCAGGTTGAGCACCAGCAGGACCAGAAAGCCGTAGTGGGCCACCGGACTCCACCGGCTGACCGAGCGCAGGAAAACCGGATCCAGGCACTCCAGCACCAGCGGACGGTAGAGCACGGCCAGTCCCAGCAGGGTGATGCAGGCCACCCCGAGCATCAGCCACAAGGCCTCGTTGTTCAGTGCCAGCACCGTACCGAACAGCACATGCAGCAGATCCACGTTGCTCCCGCGCGAGGACACGATCAGCACGCCCACGGCGAGCGAGATCAGGTAGAACGCGGCCAGGCTGGTGTCTTCGCGCATGACGGTGCTGCGTGCCACCAGCCCCGACCCGATGGCGACGATGAGGCCGGCCACCAGCCCGCCCAGGGTCATGGCCCCGACAGACAGGCCCGAGACCAGGTAGCCCACCGCCGCACCCGGCAGGATGCCGTGGGCCATGGCGTCGCCCGTGAGGCTCATGCGGCGCAGCATGAGGAACACCCCGATCGGGGCGGCGCTCAGGGACAGGGCCAGACAACCCAGAAGCGCCCGCTGCATGAAGCCGAATTCGGCAAATGGCGCCAGTCCGAGCCACCCCAGCCAGGCCGCGGGCTGCGTGGCCCAGTCAACGGCACTCATGGCAGCGCCTCCCCGGCAGTGCGCTGTTGCGCAGGACCCGCTCCGGCGTTCTGTCCCTCGCAGACCGGGGCCGTCTCGTCCCAGGCCTCCGTCATGTGCCTGGCCCGTTGCAGGTTGGCCGGCGTCAGCACCTGGTCCGAAGGTCCGAAGGCCACAGCCTCGCGGGCGAGCAACAGCGCCTGGGGACAGTGCCTGAGCACCTGGGGCAGGTCGTGCATCACCACGAGCACGGTCTTGCCGGTCCGATGCCATTGGCTCAGGATCGCCAGCAGGTCCTCGGTCGTCCGTGTGTCCACGGCGGCGAACGGTTCGTCCAGCAGCAGCAGGTCGGCGTCCTGCAGCAGCAGGCGCGCAAACAGTGCTCGCTGGAACTGGCCGCCGGACAGGGTGTCCAGCGTCCGTTGCCCGAAATCACCCAGCCCCACCGCCTCAAGCGCGGCCTGGCAGCGCTGCCGCCGGTCCTGGTTGAGGCCGCCGAAGGCGCCGATTTCGTGCCACAGGCCCATGGCGACAAGATCACCGGTGCGGATAGGGAAACTGCGGTCGATCTCGGCCTGCTGCGGCAGGTAGGCGACCCGCTGGCCGGCCAGACCCCGCAACTTGCCCTGCATGGGCCGCAACTGCCCTGCCATGGCCTTGAGCAGGGTGGACTTGCCGCTGCCATTCGGTCCGACCACGCCCACCAGGCTGCCCGGAGCCAGGCTCAGCGAGAGGTGGTGCACAGCCGGATGGCGGTCGTACCCCAGGGTCAGGTTGTCCAGATGAACGGGTTGCGCCATGGCCATCGAACCTCAGGCGATCACCAGGCCGAAAAGCAGCCAGAGCCCGATGCAGACCGGGACAACGACAGCCAGCCTTCGGGCGACCGACCCGCTGAGGACGGATGTCACGGGGACAGGGGGGGTTTGGCGAAGCATGGTCCGAGCGGTTAAGATGACAAATATTGCAACTTGATTGCGTTTGCGTCGGATGATAACGCAACCGAGTTGCCTTTTTGGATGTTCCGTTTCTTTTTCTCGCCTTGGCCTCTGACGTGGTCGCCCCTCTGCCCGACTCGCCTTCGTTGATGCAGCGCCTGGAAAGGGCCGGTTTGCGCCGCACGCGCGCCACCGAGGCGGTGGTCGGCCTGTTCCAGTCCGACCCCGGCTGGTCGCCCTCGCACGCCGAGCTCGAAATGGCGCTGCAGGCCCTGGGCCTGCAGGTCAACCGGGTCACCCTGTACCGGTTGCTCGATCGGCTGGTGGAAGCCGGCATCCTGGAGCGCCACACAGGCGGTGATGACCGGACATGGCGCTTCGGCCTGGCCCCGGACGAATCAGGGGTCGTGCCGCGCTTCGAGTGCGATGCCTGTCATCGCCAGTTCAGGCTGACCGATGCCAGCGAGCCCACCCAGGCGGTCGCCCAGCAGCTGTTGAGCACGCTGGCCCATCTGGGCCACCAGGGACAAAGGGTCGATCTGTCCATTCACGGCACCTGCGCGGTTTGCGTGGAGCCATCCGGCGACGGACAGGCATCCCCAGAGGCCGGAACGTGATCCGGTCCGAACGCCTCGAGTTCGGTTACCAGCCCGGTGCGCCTCTGTCTTTTCCGGAGGTGGCGATCGAACAGGGCCAGACGCTGCTGTTGCACGGGCCGTCGGGCTGCGGCAAGTCCACCTGGCTGG
Source organism: Burkholderiales bacterium (assembly GCA_006227825.1). GTDB lineage: Bacteria > Pseudomonadota > Gammaproteobacteria > Burkholderiales > Burkholderiaceae_C > Hydrogenophaga. The sequence goes on from SBFS01000116.1 coordinate 6,910, forward strand.
CGCTGGCTGCCGGACTGGTCAGACCCTGGCGGGGCCGCATGCAGGTGGCCGGTCAGGACATGCAGGCACTCTCCGG
>SBFS01000118.1 GCA_006227825.1 Burkholderiales bacterium
CGGCTGGCCAGCGCGCTGCGCCGGGCCGGCATCGGAAAGAACGACACCGTGGCGGTCATGCTGCCCAACACCCCGCCCATGGTCGAGGCCCACTTCGGCGTGCCGATGGCCGGGGCCGTGCTCAACAGCCTGAACACCCGCCTGGATGCACAGACGGTGGCCTTCATGCTGGACCACGGCGAGGCCCGTGCCGTGATCGTGGACCCGGAGTTCGCCGGCACCCTGGCACAGGCCATCGCGCTGCGCCAGCGCAGCGAACCGCTGCTGGTGATCGACGTCGAGGACGCGCTGTTCACCGGTGCGGTGCAGCGCATCGGCAGCACCACCTACGAAGACTTCATCGCCGGCGGCGACGCGGCCTTTGACTGGAGCCTGCCCGGTGACGAATGGGACGCCATCGCCCTGAACTACACCAGCGGCACCACCGGCAACCCCAAGGGCGTCGTCTACCACCACCGGGGTGCGGCGCTCAACGCCATCAGCAACATCCTCGAGTGGGACATGCCCAAGCACGCGGTCTACCTCTGGACCCTGCCCATGTTCCACTGCAACGGCTGGTGCTTTCCGTGGACGCTGGCGGCGCGCGCGGGGGTCAACGTCTGCCTGCGCCGGGTCGAGGCCCAGGCCATCTTCGATGCCATGCGAGAGCAGGGCGTCACCCACTACTGCGGCGCCCCCATCGTGCACGGGCTGCTGGTCAATGCGCCGGACCGGATGAAGGCCGGCGTGCCGGCAGGCATCAAGGCCATGGTGGCCGGCGCGGCGCCGCCGGCCTCGATGATCGAGGGCATGGAACAGATGGGCTTCGACCTGACCCATGTCTACGGGCTGACCGAGGTCTACGGGCCGGCCACGGTCTGCGCCAAGCACGAGAGCTGGAACGGCCTGGACGTCGGTGAGCGGGCGCGGCTGAACGCGCGCCAGGGTGTGCGCTACCACCTCGAGCGGGACGTGCGCGTGCTCGACCCGCAGACCCTGCAGCCGGTGCCCCAGGACGGCGAGACCATGGGCGAGATCATGTTCAGGGGCAACATCGCCATGAAGGGCTACCTGAAAAACCCCCAGGCGACCGAAGCAGCGTTTGCCGGCGGCTGGTTCCACAGCGGCGACCTGGCGGTGCAGTACCCGGACGGCTACTTCAAGATCAAGGACCGCAGCAAGGACATCATCATCTCGGGTGGCGAGAACATCTCGTCGATCGAGGTCGAGGACGTGCTCTACCGCCACCCCGACGTGCTGGCCGCGGCCGTGGTGGCGCGCCCGGACCCGAAGTGGGGCGAGACGCCCTGTGCCTTCGTCGAGCTCAAGGCCGGTGCCCGGACCACGCCGGAAGACATCGTCCGCCACTGCAAGCAGCACCTGGCCGGATTCAAGGTGCCCAGGGCCGTGGTGTTCGGCGATCTGCCCAAGACCAGCACCGGCAAGATCCAGAAGCACGAACTGCGCAAGCAGGCCGGCTCGGCCGCGGCCATCGACGTCTGAGGGCGCCGCCCCCGCCGCCGCGCGGGTCGCCGCCCCGACAGCCCGCCGTTCAGTCCCCGACCACCACGCCTTCCCGGCGCGGGTCGGCCCCACCGAGCCACACGCCGCCCGGGCCGCGCTGCAGGGCCTGCAGCCCGCTGGTCAGGGGCTGCTGCCGCACCGGGTGCCCGCGCCGCTCCAGGTCCTGCAGGGTCGCTGCCGGGAATCGACCGGCTTCGAGCAGCACCGGCCCGCCGGTGGTGCCGAAGTTGGGCTGGTCGATGGCCTGCTGGGGTGTCAGGCCCTGGTGCCATGTGCCCAGCAGGGTGCGGGCGGTGAAGTGGATGATGAAGGCCCCGCCGGGGCTGCCCAGGCTCATGAGCAGTTCGCCGCTGTCGCGGTCGAAAACCAGGGTCGGTGACATCGATGAGCGCGGGCGCTTGCCGGGCTCCACCCGGTTGGCCACCGGCCGCCCCTGCGCATCGGCCGGCGTGAAGCTGAAGTCGGTGAGCTGGTTGTTCAGCAGGAAGCCACCCTCCCGGGCCGGATCGGTCCGGACCATGAGGCGGGCGCCGAAACCGGCCTCGATGGTGGTGGTCATGGCCAGGGCGTTGCCGCGGGCGTCGACCACGCTGAGGTGGCTGGTGCCGAACTCGGCCTGTTCGGGCATGGGGGCCCAGCTCACCGCCAGGGCGCCGGGCTGGCCGGCCTGCACCGCGGGTGCCCGGACCGGACCGATGAGGCGGGCACGCCCGTCGAGGTAGGCCGGCTCCAGCAGGCTGGACCAGCGTCCTCCCGGCGCGGGCACGAAGTCGGGGTCTGCGACGTACTGCGCCCGGTCGGCAAAGGCCAGCCGTGACGCTTCGAGGTAGGTGTGCAGACCCTCGGGCGAGGGCAGGCCGTCCTCCAGCGGCAGCCCCGCCTGCGCGGTGCGCGAGAGCAGGCCCAGGATCTGGCCGATCGCCAGTGCACCCGAACCCGGGGGCGGAAAACCGCACAGCCGCAGCCGGCGGCCGGGCGCATCGTGGTCGTGGCACAAGGGCTCGCGCTCGCGCGGCCGGTAGTTGCGCAGATCTTCCGGCGTCATCCGGCCGGGGTTGTGCGGGTGGCCCTGCACCGCATCCACGATGGCGCGCGCCACCGGCCCCTCGTAGAAGCCGGCGCTTCCCTGCTGCGCCAGCGAACGGAACACCGCGGCCAGATCGGGGTTGCGCAGCCGGTGTCCGACCGGATGCGGCTGCCCGTCGGGCCGGTAGAAGTGGTCCCGCGCGATCGGGTCGCGCGGCAGCTCGCTCTCGGCCGCCAGCAGGGTGTGCAGGCGCGGGCCGACCGCAAATCCTTCGGTCGCAAGCCGGATCGCCGGCTCGAACAGGCTGGCCCAGGGCAGGCGGCCATGTGCCCGGTGGGCCTGCTCCAGCATGGCCACCACGCCCGGCACGCCGACCGAGCGTCCGCCCACCACGGCCTGCATGAAGCCCATGGGCTTGCCGCCTGCGTCCAGGAACAGGCCGGGGCCGGCCGCCGCCGGTGCGGTTTCCCGGCCGTCGTAGGCACGCACCCGGGTGCCGTCGTGGTGGAGCAGGAAAGCGCCGCCCCCGATGCCGCTGGACTGGGGCTCGACCAGGGTGAGCACCATCTGTGCGGCGACCGCGGCATCGATCGCGTTGCCGCCGGCCTGCAGCATCTGCAGCCCGGCTTCGGCCGCCAGCGGGTGGGCGGCCGCCACCGCCTGGCGCCGGAAACGGGTCTCGCTCGAGCGGCCGATGGCGGAGGGGCCTTCGGGCAAAAGGCCTGCCGCGGTGGCGGCCGCGGGCGGCGCCGGCCGGGGTGTGGCACAGCCCCCGAGGAACGCTGCCAGGCAGGCTGCGGTCAGGAAGCCGGCGGCCCGGGTCAGGGTGGATCTGGCGTTGCCGGTCGTGCAGTACTTCATGAATCCGGTCTTTTCGTGGTTGAGGGACCGTCCGCGCGGTCGGGAAATTGCCCCATGTCAAGCCTTTTGCGGGCGTTCTCAGGGTAAGGTAAGCGCCGGGTTCCGTCCATCCTCGCGCGGTCCATCATGATTTCCACCTTTCCAAGCATGTCCTCGCCTTCCCCTGGCCTGACGCCCCCTGCGGCACCGGCCGGATCGATCTGCAACCTGCCCCAGCTGCTGGTGCGGCAGGAGCAGCTGCAGCGCCTTCCCGTGGTCAGCCTGCGCCAGGCCATCCTGCAGCTGAACCTGCTGGACGAGGCCACCGTGTCGGCGCTGGAGGCCGAAGACCCGGACCTGCTGCGGTCGCGTTCCGACCAGCTGGTGCAGCGGCTGATGCTCAGCCACGACGAACTGCACCGGGCCCTGGCCCGGGTGGCCGGCGTGGTCGAGGTCGATGTGCTGGGGTTCGAGGTCGAACCCGAGGCCTTTCACCTGCTCGAGCTGCGGCATGCCCAGGCCCATCAGGTCGTCCCGCTGGGCATGGCCAACGAACAGCTCTTCATCGCGTCGTCCAGGCCGACGCGTGCCGACCTCCAGCGGGAACTGGCCTACCTCACGGGCCACACCGTCATCCTGGTCTGGGCCAGTGCCGAAGCGATCGAGCGCCGGCTCGAGATCCAGGACCGGGTTGCCCATGCGGGGCGCGATGCAACGCAGGACCGCCGCGCCAATGAAGCCCACCGGCGCCCCGTGCCCGCGTCTGCCCATGCGGGCGAGACGGCGGCGCTCGATGACCTGGTCAGTCAGGCCATGGTCGAGGTCGGCAGCGTGGCCGAGGCCGAGCAGCTGGCTTCGGCCAGCGAGTCGGCCGGCATGGTGCGGCTGGTCAACCGCATGATCAGCGAAGCCCAGCGCACCCAGGCTTCGGACATCCACATCGAGAGCAACCCGGGCGAGGCGCTGACCGCCATCCGGTTCCGGCGCGACGGTGACCTGGAACCCTATCTCTGGCTCCCGGCCAAGCTCAGGGCGCCGCTGGTCTCGCGCATCAAGATCATGGCCAGGCTGGACATCGCCGAGCGGCGCCGGCCCCAGGACGGCAAGATCGACTTTGCCGAGTTCGGTGGCCAGGACCTGGAGTTGCGCGTGGCCGTGATGCCGACCCACGACGGCCTGGAGGACGTGGTGCTGCGCCTGCTGACATCGGCCAAGCCCCTGCCGCTGGGCCGGCTGGGCCTGCAGCCGCGCGATCTGGACATCATCGCCGGGTTTTCCCAGCGTTCCTTCGGCATGGTGCTGGCTGCCGGACCGACCGGCTCGGGCAAGACCACCACGCTGCACTCGATGCTGGCCGAGGTGAACACGGCCGAGCGCAAGATCTGGACGGCCGAGGACCCGATCGAGATCACCCAGCCGGGCCTTCGGCAGGTGCAGATGAACCCCAAGATCGGGCTGACCTTCGCCAGCGCCATGCGCGGCTTCCTGCGCGCCGACCCGGACATCATCATGATCGGCGAGATCCGGGACGCCGAGACCGCCAAGATCGCCATCGAGGCGTCGCTCACCGGGCACCTGGTGCTCTCGACCCTGCACACCAACAACGCCAGCGAGAGCGTGGTCCGCCTGCTGGACCTGGGCATGGACCCGATGAACTTCGCCGACTCGCTGCTGGGCATCGTGGCGCAGCGGCTGGTCAGGGCGCTGTGCCCGCTGTGTTCCGAGGAACGTCCGCTCGCGGAACAGGCCTGGGATGAACTGGTGCAGGAGTACGTCGACGGCGGCGGCATCGATGAACAGACGGCGCGTGCACGGCTGCTCGAGGCGGCCGGCAAGTCCGACCCGCGCGAGCTCAGGACGCGCCACGCCGTCGGTTGCGAGCACTGTGGCGGCAAGGGCTACAAGGGCCGCATGGGCGTGTACGAGATCCTGCAGAACACCCGCACCATCCGACAGCTCATCCAGGAGCGCGCGCGGCCGAGCGAGATCTTCGAGGCCGCCGTGCGCGAGGGCATGCGCAGCTTGCGGCATGATGCGCTGGAAAAGGTCGTGCAGGGCCGCCTGGATCTCAGGCAGGCACGCGCGGCCTACCGCTGAGCGCGGGCCCGGCCACCCGCCCGCCCAGCGGTCCTGCAAGGGGTGCACCGAAGCAAAACACTGGAGGGAATCGACCCATGAACACCGGCAACCAGACACCCGGCGTGCGTGACCTGCTGGAACTGAAACAGGCCCTGATGGACCGGCGGGGTCAACCCGTCCTCGACCTGCACCAGGCACTGCTCGAGATGGGCCTGATGGACGAGGACGCGCTCAGGGCGCTCGAGGACGAGGATCCCCAGTTGCTGCACTCGCGCTCGCGCAAGCTGGTGGAGAGGCTGCTGGTCAGCGACCAGGACTGGCACCGGGCCATGGCCCGGGTCGCCGGTCTGGTCGAGGTCGACGCGCTCAACTTCGAAATGGAACGGCACGCGCTCGAGATCATGCCGCTGCCGCTGGCCAGGCAGTACGGCGTGCTGCCGCTGGGCATGGTCGACGAGCTCTTTTTCGTGGCCTGCGCCAAGCCGACCAGCGAAGATCTCCACCACCAGCTGCAGACCGCCATGGGCGGCCGCAGCATGCCCATGGTGTGGGCATCGGAGGATGCCATCAGCCGCCGCCTCGACCTGCTGGGCACGCGCGACTGAGGGCCGCGCGCTGCGGCTCAGCGTGGCGCCAGCCGGATCGCGCCGTCCAGGCGGATGACCTCGCCGTTGAGCATGTCGTTCTCGATGATGTGCCTGGCCAGCTTCGCATAGTCCTGCGGCGTGCCCAGGCGGCTGGGGAAGGGCACGCTGGCGGCCAGCGCGTCCTGCACCTCCTGCGGCATGCCGAACAGCATGGGCGTGCCGAAGATGCCGGGCGCGATCGTCATGTTGCGGATGCCGTTGCGCGCCAGGTCGCGAGCGATGGGCAGGGTCATGCCGACCACACCCCCCTTGGAGGCGCTGTAGGCCGCCTGGCCGATCTGGCCGTCGTAGGCCGCCACGCTGGCGGTGGAGATCATCACGCCGCGCTCGCCGGTGGCCTCGGGCTCGTTCTTGCACATGGCTTCGGCCGCCAGGCGGATCATGTTGAACGTGCCCACCAGGTTGACCATGATGGTCTTGGTGTAGACAGCCAGCGAATGGGCGCCGCTCTTGCCCACCGTCTTCTCGGCCGGCGCGATGCCGGCGCAGTTGACCAGGCCCATGAGCTTGCCCATGGAGACGGCCTTGGCCACCACGGCCTGGCCATCGGCTTCGTTGCTGACATCGCACTTGACGAAGGCGCCGCCGATCTCCTTGGCCACGGCCTCGCCTTTTTCGACCTGCATGTCGGCAATGACGACCTGGCCACCGTTGGCGGCGAGCATCCGTGCCGTGCCTTCTCCCAGGCCCGATGCGCCGCCGGTGACGATGAAGACCTTGCCTGCGATGTCCATGATGTGCTCCTCTTCGGGTTGAATTGACGTTGACGTAAACGTCAATTATCACCCACAAAAAAGCCCGCGGGAAGCGGGC
>SBFS01000133.1 GCA_006227825.1 Burkholderiales bacterium
GACGCCGCGGTGGCCCTGCCAGACTCCCTCGAAGCCCTGGCCCGCCACGCCAGCGACCAGGCCACGCCCTGCCCGACCAGCGCCGACGACATCGCCCTGCTGGCCTTCACTTCCGGCACCACCGGCAGCCCCAAGGCCGCCGTGCACACGCACCGCGACGTGATCGCCGCCTGCGAAACCTGGCCGCGCCATGTGCTGCGCGCCACGCCCGACGACATCGTCATGGGCTCGCCACCCCTGGCCTTCACCTTCGGCCTGGGCGGCCTGCTCATATTCCCCATGTGGACAGGCGCCTCGGTCTACTTCCCCGGCATCCCCTACACCCCCGAGGCCATGGTCAGGCTCATCGGCCAGGTCGGTGCCACCATCTGCTACACCGCGCCCACCTTCTACCGCCAGATGGCGCCCTTCGCCCGGGAGCATGGCGTCGGCAAGCTGCGCATCAGCGTCAGCGCAGGCGAAGGCCTGCCCGATGCGACGCGCCAGCTGTGGAAGGAGGCCAGCGGCATCGAGATGCTCGACGGCATCGGCGCCACCGAGATGTTCCACATCTTCATCTCCGCTGCGCCCGAAGACGTCAGGCGCGGCGCCATCGGCCGGGCGGTGCCGGGCTACCAGGCGAAGATCGTCGGCGAGCAGGGCCAGGAGCTGCCACGCGGCCAGGTCGGCCGGCTGGCCGTCAAGGGGCCGACCGGCTGCAGATACCTCGACGATGCCCGCCAGTCCAACTATGTGCAGGACGGCTGGAACTTCCCGGGCGACGCCTTCCTGCAGGACGAGGACGGCTACTTCTTCTACCAGGCCCGCACCGACGACATGATCATCACCGCCGGCTACAACGTGGCCGGGCCCGAGGTCGAAGCCAGCCTGCTGCTGCACCCGGCGGTGGCCGAGTGTGGCGTGGTCGGCAAGCCCGACGACGAACGTGGCATGGTCATCCTGGCCTATGTGGTGCTCAAGCCGGGCGAAGCGCCCGACGCGGCGCAGGTCAAGGCCCTGCAGGACCATGTCAAGCACAACCTGGCCCCCTACAAGTACCCGCGGCAGGTCGTTTTCGTCGACCGCCTGCCGCGCACAGAAACCGGCAAGCTGCAGCGCTTTGCCCTGCGCCAGATGGCCAAGGAATCCGCATGAACATCCTGCAACCGCCCGGCTGGGCACAACCCAGGGGATACGCCAACGGTGTCGCGGCACGGGGCACCCTGGTCTTCGTCGGTGGCCAGATCGGCTGGAACGGCGACCAGCAGTTCGAAAGCGACGATTTCATCGACCAGGCCCGCCAGACCCTGCACAACGTGCTCGCCGTGCTGGCATGCGCCGGTGCGGGCCCCGAGCACATGGTGCGCATGACCTGGTACGTGACCGACCGCGACGAGTACAACGGCCGGCTGCGGGAGCTCGGCGCCGTCTACCGGGACGTGATCGGCCGGCACTTTCCGGCCATGACCTGCATCGAGGTGGCCGGCCTCATGGAGGCACGGGCGAAGATCGAGATCGAGGTCACGGCGGTCGTCCCGGACGCCTGATGGCGTGCGCCGGCGGCGACGCTCAACCGCCCGCGGCCAGCGGCGATGCGCGCAAGGCCCGGCGCCGTTCGGCGTGGTCGGGCATCACGCTGGCGACCACATCCCAGAACCGGGGACCGTGGTCCATGTGGCGCAGGTGACTCAGTTCGTGCACCACCACATAGTCGATCATGTCCAGGCTCAGGTGCACCAGCCGCCAGTTCAGCCGGATGGTACCGTCGGCACTGGCGCTGCCCCAGCGGGTGCCCGCACTCGAGAGGCGCAGCACACGCCATTGCACGCCCAGCAGCGGCGCATAGTGGGCCAGCCGCTCCTCGAACACACGCCTCGCCTCGCGCATCAGCCAGGCCTGAGCGGCATCGCGGATCTGCGCCTCGCTGGCCGAAGCCGACAGGCCCAGCCGCAGCGTGAGGGGCTGGGCAGAACCACCTTGCGCCCCGTCGGTCCCGTCCAGCACGGCGCCCGACTGGCGAAAATCATGGGTGGGGTCCAGCCGCAGCACCACCCGTCGGCCCAGCCAGTCGAATGGCGCGCCGTCGGCCCAGACGGTGCGCGCCAGGGCCAGTTGCTGCGACCGCTCGCGGGCCCGCTGCAGTTTGTCCAGCACCCAGTCCGACTTGCTGTGCAACAGGCTGTCCACCTCGCCCACCGGCGTCCAGCGGGGGGCCCGCACACTCAGGCCTTCATGGCTGACCGACAGCCCGATGGTGCGGCGTTTGCCCCGCTTGAACTCGTAGGCGACCTCGCAACCGGCCAGCTGCACCCGCCGGTTGGCGCGCGGATGCTGCCAGACGCCCGGCTGGAACACGGCCTGCATGGGTTCCGCCGCCATTGGCGGCGAGCCGTGTCGCACGGGCGCAGACGGCGGCGCCACGGCATGCTCGTCGGCACCCGACAGAAAATCCAGCGCCAGCTGCACGAAGCGCTGCATCGGCGCAGGGTTGCTCACCGATAGGCCTCCGGGTCCAGACGCCGCATTTCGGCCTCGATCCACGCCTCGACCTCGCGCATGAGCTCGTCGGGGTCTCGCCCCTGGCTGGGAATCGGCTTGCCGATCGAGAAGTCCACCGTGCCCGGCCGCTTGACCAGTGCCTTGCGCGGCCAGCAACGCCCGGAGGTCACCGCCACCGGGATCACCGGCGCCCCGGTGGCCAGCGCCAGGCGTGTGCCGCCGCTCTTGTAGGTGCCCTTGTGCCCGCGGGCGATGCGCGTGCCCTCGGGAAACATGATCACCCAGGTCCCCTGGTCCAGCAGCCGCTGCCCCTGGCTGACCACCTTGTTGAACGCTTCAGCCCGCTTGCTGCGGTCGATGTGGATCATGTCCATGCGCGCCATGGCCCAGCCGAAGAAAGGCACATACAGCAGCTCCTTCTTGAACACGTAGGCCAGCGGATGCGGCATCAGCGTGGGCATGCAGAAGGTTTCCCAGGTGGACTGGTGCTTGACCAGCAGGATGGCCGGATCGGTGCTGCCCACCGGCAGGTTTTCGTAGCCGGTGACGCGGTTGCGGATGCCCAGGATGAGTTCGCCACTGCGCACCGCCAGGCGCAGCCAACCCACGCACATCCAGTACATCCGCGTGCTGCTCACGAACAGGGAAGCGACCAGGACCACCAGGGCCCAGGGAATCACCGTGACCACCATGACCAGCATGTGAAGAAGGGATCGAAGCAGGTTCATGGTGACAGGGACTCGGACAACAACGGGAATGCGATGGCGGACAGGCCATGCGGCTTGGTGCAGGACATCAGGTACCTGGCGCAGGGGTTGGCACCGCCTCGGCAGCGGCCGCCTCATGGGCCAGCAACCAGTCGACGAAGGCCGAGAGGTCCTCGTGCAGGCGGGTGCCCGGCGGCAGTTCGGGCAGCAGGGCGGCCAGATCGGCATCGGCCGACTGCCCCACGCGTCCGCGCAGGTGCTCGGACTTGCCGGTCAGCAGCAGATGGGTCGGGCAACCGGCAGCGGCGGCGGCCTGCACATGGCGCAGCGCATTGCCGGCCGCGGGCATGGCCGCCAGCGGCAGGCCGAAACGCTCGCCGATCTGCTGGAACAGGCCGGGTGCCGGCTTGCGGCAGGTGCAGCCGTCCTCGGGCGCATGCGGGCAGAAGAACACAGCCTCGATCCGGGCACCGGCCGCTGCCAGCTGCCGGTGCATCTTGGCGTGGATGGCATTGAGCGAAGCCATGTCGAACATGCCGCGCCCCAGACCGCTCTGGTTGGTGGCCAGCACCACCCGCCAGCCACCCTGGTTCAGGCGCGCCACCGCCTCCAGTGCGCCGGGCAGTGCCTCCCACTCCTCGGGTGAGGCCACATAGTCCTCCCGGCTGCGGTTGAGCGTGCCGTCGCGATCGAGGATCAGCAGCTTCATGCGCTGCTCCACAGACCGTGACCCTTCTGGGGGCCGCCCCGGGCCAGCCCGTGGCCTTCAGCGGCGCCGGGGCATCGATGCTGGCAGCGTGGGAGCGCGGTAGCGACCATGGCCGTCATGCCGCCAGCTTGGAGAGGTCGGCCACCCGGTTCATCGCCTCGTGCAGGGCCCGCAGCAGGCCCAGGCGGTTGGCCCTGAGGGCCGGGTCCTCTGCGTTGACCATGACGCCATCGAAGAAGGCGTCCACCGGTCCGCGCAGCGCCGCCATCGCCTGCAGGCTGCCGGTGTGGTCGCCGGCAGCGAACTTCGCGTCGGCGGCCGGCACGGTGTCCTGCATGGCGGCATGCAGCGCCTTCTCGGCCGGCTCGACCAGCAAGGCCGGCGCCACCTCGGCCACCTGGCCTTCGGACTTCCTGAGGATGTTGCCGATGCGTTTGTTGGCTGCCGCGAGCGCGGGCGCCTCGGGCAGGGCCGCGAAGGCACGCACCGCCTGCAGGCGCTGGGCCACCTCGACCAGCCGCCGGGGGCGCAGCGCCAGCACGGCGTCCACCTCCTGGGCGCTGTAGCCCTGTTCGCGCAGGCTGCCGGCCAGCCGTTCGTAGATGAAATCGGCCAGCGCCTGGCTCGGATCGTCGATCCTGTCGCCGAAGGCCGGCACGGCAGCGGACAGAAGGGCAGGCAGATCCAGCGACAGGTCCTTCTCGACCAGCATGCGCACCACGCCCAGCGCGTGCCGGCGCAAGGCGAACGGGTCCTTGTCGCCCGTCGGCAGGCTGCCGATGCCGAACATGCCCACCAGCGTCTCCAGCTTGTCGGCCAGTGCCACCACCACGCCGGTCTGCGTGCGCGGCAGCCCGTCGCCGGCAAACCGTGGCCTGTAGTGGTCCTCGATGGCCAACGCGATGTCTTCGGACAGGCCGTCGTGGCGCGCGTAGTAGCCGCCCATGATGCCCTGCAGCTCGGGAAATTCGCCCACCATGTCGGTCAGCAGGTCGGTCTTGGCCAGGCGTGCGGCGGTGTCGGCACTGCGGGCGAGCACATCGCCCCCCAGCTCAAGGCCGATCGCGCGTGCGATCGCACGCACCCGCTCCATGCGTTCGCCCTGCGTGCCCAGCCTGTTGTGGTAGACGACCTTCGACAGGCCTTCCACCCGGCTCTCCAGCGTCCGCCTGCGGTCCTGGTCGAAGAAGAACTTGGCATCGGCCAGGCGCGGGCGCACCACGCGCTCGTTGCCGCCGATGACGTCGCCCGCATCATCGGGCCGGATGTTGCTGACCACCAGGAAGCGGTTGGTCAGCCGTCCCTGGGCATCCAGCAGCGGGAAATACTTCTGGTTGGCCTTCATGGTCAGGATCAGGCACTCCTGCGGCACGTCGAGAAAGGCCTCCTCGAACTGGCAGACCAGCACATTCGGACGCTCGACCAGCGCAGTCACCTCGTCCAGCAGCGCATCGTCCTCGATCGGGCGGCAGCCGTTGCCCACCTCGGCGGCCCGAGCCGCCAGCTGCCGCTCGATCTCGGCGCGCCGCTCGGCAAAACCGGCGATCACAGCCCCGTCATCCCGCAGCGTCTGGGCATAGGCATCGGCGTTGGTGATCTCCAGCGGCGACTTCAGCGCCTCGAACCGGTGCCCCTGCGTGGTGTTGCCGGCGCGCAGGCCCAGCGCACGCACCGGCACCACGGTCTCGCCGTGCAAGGCCACCAGGCCATGTGCCGGCCGCACGAAATGCACACTGCTCCAGCCGGGCAGCTCGCAGTCGGACTCCAGCTGGTAGGTCATGACCTTGGGGATGGGCAGCTGGCGGATCGCTTCGTCCAGCGCCTTCTGCAGACCGGCGTCCAGCGTGGCGCCCGTGACCAGACTGTCCCAGAACAGCGCCTCGGCCTTGCCCTCGCCCTGTCGCCTGAGCGCCGCCAGCAGCGCCGGGGTGTCGGAGGTGTCGGCGCCCAGCGACTGCAGCTTCTTGATCAGCGCCGGCGTTGGCTGGCCATCGGCGCCCAGGCCGACCGAGACAGGCATCAGCTTCTGCTGCACCGCCTTGTCCTCGGCCTTGAGCCAGACATGGGTGATGTGGGCAGCCAGGCGCCGCGGCGAGGCGTAGGGCGTGACGACCGAGTCGGCGCCGGCCAGGCCCTGGGCGCGCAACTGGTCGAACAGCGTGCCGGCAAAGGCATCGCCCAGCTTGCGCAGGGCCTTGGGTGGCAGTTCTTCGACGAACAGCTCGACAAGCAGGTTCTTGGTGGTCATTCGGGGGGCGTCCTCAGGCGGCTTTCTTCTCGATCCGGGCCACCCACTCGCGCGGTGCCATGGGGAAACCGAGGCGTTCGCGGCTCTCGTAATAGGCCTGCGCCACACTGCGCGCCAGGTTGCGGATGCGGCCGATGTATGCCGCGCGCTCGGTCACGCTGATGGCGCCGCGCGCGTCCAGCAGGTTGAAGGTGTGCGCCGCCTTGAGCACCTGCTCGTAGGCCGGCAGCGCCAGCTTCTGCTCCATCAGGTACCCGGCCTGTTTCTCGTGCGCGCCGAAGGCGGTGAACAGGAAATCCACGTCACTGTGCTCGAAGTTGTACGTCGACTGCTCGACCTCGTTCTGGTGGAACACGTCGCCGTATTTCAGCCCGGGTGCGTAGACGAGGTCGTAGACATTCTCGACCCCCTGCAGGTACATGGCCAGGCGCTCCAGGCCGTAGGTGATCTCGCCGGTGATGGGCTTGCAGTCGATGCCGCCGACCTGCTGGAAATAGGTGAACTGCGTCACCTCCATGCCGTTGAGCCAGACCTCCCAGCCCAGGCCCCAGGCACCCAGCGTGGGGTTTTCCCAGTCGTCCTCGACGAAGCGGATGTCGTTCTTCCTCAGGTCGAAGCCCAGGGCCTCGAGCGAGCCCAGGTACAGCTCCAGGATGTTGGCCGGCGCGGGCTTGAGCACCACCTGGTACTGGTAGTAGTGCTGCAGGCGGTTGGGGTTCTCGCCGTAGCGGCCGTCCTTGGGGCGACGGCTGGGCTG
>SBFS01000102.1 GCA_006227825.1 Burkholderiales bacterium
TACTGCTCCAGCCGGCAGGACTGGCTGGACGCGGCCAGCGTGGCCGACGTGATCGGCATCGACATCGAGCATGTCAACTTCGCGGCCGATTACAAGGACCGGGTGTTCGCCGAATTCCTGCGCGAGTACCAGGCGGGCCGCACACCCAACCCCGACATCCTGTGCAACGCGGAGATCAAGTTCAAGGCCTTCCTGGACCACGCCATGCGCCTGGGCGCGGAAAAGATCGCCACCGGACACTACGCCCGTGTGCGCCTGAACGAGACCAGCGGCCGGCACGAGCTGCTCAAGGGCCTGGACCCGCTGAAGGACCAGAGCTACTTCCTGCACCGGCTCAACCAGGCGCAGCTGAGCAAAACCATGTTCCCGGTGGGCGAGCTGCCCAAGACCGAGGTGCGCCGCATCGCGGCCGAGATCGGGCTGCCGAACGCGAAGAAGAAGGACAGCACCGGCATCTGCTTCATCGGCGAGCGGCCGTTCCGCGACTTCCTCAACCGCTACATCAGCAAGGCCCCCGGCCCGATCAAGGACCCGGCCGGCCGCACGATTGGTCAGCATGTGGGGCTGTCGTTCTACACGCTGGGCCAGCGCCAGGGCCTGGGCATCGGTGGCGTGAAGGCCAAGGGTGCCCAGAAGGGCGGCAGCGAGCACGAGCCCTGGTTCGTGGCGCGCAAGGACGTGGCGACGAACACGCTGTGGGTGGTGCAGGGCCATGACCACCCCTGGCTGCTCTCGGGCAGCCTGCGCGCCGAGGACGCGAGCTGGGTCGCGGGCGAGGCCCCTGCCAATACACAGATTGCCGCCAAGACCCGCTACCGCCAGAGCGACGCGCCCTGCACGCTTTCGCTGGACCCGGCCGGCTTCACCCTGCGCTTCGAGCAACCGCAGTGGGCGGTGACGCCAGGCCAGAGCGCGGTGCTGTACGACGGCGAGGTCTGCCTGGGCGGCGGCGTGATCCACACCGAGGCATCCACCGCCCCGGCCTAGCATGAAGCAGCACGTCGCCGACTGGTTTCCCGTGTCCCGCTGGGCACGCGGCATGACCCGCGCCAGCCTGAGCAGCGACCTGACCGCGGCCGCCGTGGTGACCCTGCTGCTGATCCCGCAGTGCCTGGCCTATGCGCTGCTGGCCGGCATGCCGGCCGTGACCGGCCTGTACGCCAGCATGCTGCCGCTGGTGATCTACGCGCTGATGGGCACGAGCCCGGTGCTCGGCGTCGGACCGGCTGCGCTGCGCTCCATCATGTCGGTGGCCGCGGTGGGGGCGGTTGCGCAGGCGGGCAGCCCCGGCTTCATGGCCGCGACCGCCCTGCTGGCGGTGCTGGTGGGCGTGATGCTGCTGCTGATGGGCGCACTGCGGATGGGCTTCATCGCCAGCTTCCTGAGCACGCCCGTGCTGTCGGGTTTCGTCACGGCATCGGGGCTCCTGATCGCGATGAGCCAGCTGCCCCATGTGCTCGGTGTGTCCTTGCACAGCGGCGACCTGTGGAGCTTCCTGAACAGCCTGTGGCAGCAGGCTTCGCATCTGCACGGGCTGACGCTGGCGGTGGGCGCAGGCACCATGATCGTGCTCTGGGCCTGCAAGCGCTGGCTCAAGACCGGCCTGCGGCGCGCCGGCCTCAAGGCCACGGCGGCCGACCTGGTGACCAAGGCAGCCCCGCTGCTGGTGATGGTGGGCGCCATCGCGCTGACCGCCCTGCTGGGCTGGGCCGAGCGTGGTCTGGCCGTCGTCGGCAGCATTCCGCAGGGCCTGCCCGGGCTGGCCTTCGAAAGCCTGGTGTCGGTCAGCCCCGGCACCGTGCAGGCCCTGCTGCTGCCCGCCGTGCTGATCGCGATGCTGACCTTCGTCGAGCAGATCTCCATCGCCCAGAGCATGGCCGCGCGGCGGCGCGAGCGCATCGACACCAGCGCCGAGATGCGGGCCATGGGCGGCGCCAACCTGGCGGCAGGCATCACGGGCGCCTTTGCCGTGGGCGCCAGCTTCTCGCGCTCGGTGGTGCAGCACGAAGCCGGCGCGCGCACGCCGGCCTCCACCCTCATCGTGGCGGTGCTGCTGGGGCTCACGGCCCTGTTCTTCACCCCGTGGCTCCACAACCTGCCGCTGGCGGTGCTGGCGGCCACCATCCTGATGGCCCTGGGCAGCCTGATCGACTTCCGGGCCTTCGCCAGGTCCTGGCGTATCTCGAAGGCCGACTTCGCCGCCCACGCGCTCACCTTCACGGTCACCCTGCTGGTCGACCTGGTCAGCGGCCTCATGACCGGTGTGGTGGCCTCGCTGGTGATGCACCTGTGGATCAGCAGCCGGCCGCACATCGCCATCGTGGGCAACGTGCCGGGCACGGAGCATTACCGCAACGTGCTGCGGCACCAGGTGGTGACCCACCCGGAGATCCTGGGGCTGCGCGTTGACCAGAGCCTTTTCTTTGCCAACGCGCGCTATCTGGAGGACCGGGTGGCGCAGGCCGTGGCCGCCCGGCCCGGGCTGCGGCATGTGGTGCTGCAGTGCGCGGCGGTCAACGATGTGGACGCCAGCGCCCTGGACAGCCTGGAGGCCATCGTGCAAAGGTTGTCCGACCAGGGCATCACCCTGCACCTGAGCGAGGTCAAGGGACCGGTGATGGACCGGCTCAAGCGCACCGACTTCCTGCAGCACCTCAGCGGCCAGGTGTTCCTGACCCACCACCAGGCCATGACCGCGCTGGCGGCCGACTGAGAGTGCCCCAGGGAGAGCCAGGCGCCGGGCGTGCCTCCGCTCTCATGGGGGGGTGACGGGGCTCCTTCATCCGCCCCTCGCTGGCGGCGGCCCGAACAGGCGGTCGGTCAACCTGACGTACCAGGCCGCAGACTGCACCTGGACGATGTAGGCCAGCGCGATGAGCAGCGCGGCGTCAGCCCCTTGGGTGCCGAACACGCCCACGGCAATCGCCAGCGCAATCGAGAGGTTGCGCATGACCGTGCCGTAGACCAGCGCTATGGCGTCGCCGCGCCTGAACAGGGCCTTGCCGACCAGGGTGCCGAGCAGGAAATTGATCGCATAGACCAGCACCAGCGGCAGCAGCAGGCCGGGCAGCAGCGCGGGCTGGGCGAAGATGTCACCGGACTTGAGCGCCATGGACACGAAAACGATGCCCAGCACGCCCAGGGTGGAGAAGGGCGGGAATTTCGGCTTGAGCTGCTGGTTGAACCTTGCCTCGCCGTGTCGGCCGATCAGCCAGCGCCGGGTGAGCGTGCCCAGCAGCAGCGGCAGGAAGACGATGAGCGCGATCTGCAGAAAGACCTGCAGCACCGGGATTTCGACCACCGTGCCCAGGAGAACCTTGAGGTAGACCGGCGCGAGCAGCGAACCGGCCACCAGGCCGACCACGGTCATCTTCACCGCGGCAGGCACGTTGCCCTTGGCAAAACCGGTCCAGGAAATCGTCATGCCCGAGGTGGGCAGCAACGCGGTGAGCAGCAGCGCCAGCCGCATCATGGGCTGGTCGGCGAAGAAAAGCAGGCCTGCCCCGTAGCCGATGGCGGGCATGAGGACGAAGTTGATGGCCAGCGTCGTGCCCTGCAGCCCGCCACCCCCCGGCTTGACCAGCTCCTTCACGTCCATCGTCACCATCATCGGGTAGACCATGAGAAAGGTCAGCGGCAGGATGGCCCAGCGCAGCAAGCCCGGATCCGCGATCTGCCCGAATCCCAGCCCCGCCAGCATGGCCAGCGGGATGCTCCAGACCAGGTTCTTCTGAAGCCAGTTGAGTACGTTCCACATGCTTGTCTCTCAAAGGGAACTGCCGGTGGCGCCCTCAAACCGCCCCCCTGTCTGCGCGGGGCTCGTGCGGGCATGCGTCCGGCAACCGATGTCAGTGCCCCGAATGCAGTTTCTCGTGGATCTTGCGCGTGGTGCGCCAGACGGCCCACAGAACCAGCGGAATCAGCGCGCCGGCCGCCAGCTCGGGGTGGATCGGCAGGCCGGCGGCCTTGCCGGCCTTGCCAAGGTAGAGGATGAGGCTGACCACGTAGTAGCTGATGGCCGCGATCGACAGGCCTTCGACCGTGCTCTGCAGCCGAAGCTGCAGCTCCTGACCCTTGGTGAGTTTCTCCAGCAGTTGCCGGTTCTGGTCCTCGGTGGCGATGTCGACACGCGTGCGCAGCAAGGAGCTGGCCCGGCTCACCCGCTCGGACAGCGACGCCAGGCGCTGGGCGGTGGCGGCCACGGTGGCCATGGCCGGCGACAGCCGCCGCTGCATGAACTCGCCGATGGTCTGCGTACCAGGGATGGGCTGCTCGCGCAGCTCGGCAATGCGCTGGCCCACCAGCGTGTCGTAGGCCCTCGTGGCCGAGAACCGGTAGGCGTACTGCGCGGTGGCGCGCTCGATGCCGGCGGCCAGCGACACCAGGGTTTCGAGCAGCGCCTCGTCGGTGGTCGTCTTGTTCTCCAGCTGGGCGGTGATGTCGGCGAGCCTGCGTTCGCTCTCGGCCAGGAACGGCGCCAGCTCCTTGGCCACCGGCAGGCCGCGCAAGGCCATCAGCCGGTAGGTCTCGACCTCCAGCAGCCGCTGCGAGATGCGCCCGGCCCGCGTCTCGCTGGTCGACGGCGGCGCCAGCACCAGCATGCGCTCGAAACCGCTGTCGCGCAGCATGAAGTCGGTCGCGACCATCGAGTGCGCCTGATTGCCCATCATCGAGGCCACCACCGCGTGTTCGCCCAGCCAGGTTCGCGCCTGGGCCAGGGAGGCCTGCGGGTTGGCCAGGTCATCGTGCAGCATGGCCAGCTTGACGGCCACCAGGGTACGCCCCGGAATGCCGGCGAGCCAATCCTGCGGCAGCACGATGTGCGACAGCAATTCCGGATCCCGGGTCCCGAGACCGGCGTCGCCGGGCATGGGCTGGACCAGCAGGTAACGGGTGAACTCGGTGTGACGCTCCCACTTGAGCGTGCAACCGGGCAGGCGAAGGCGCAGGAAATGTCCGTGCAGGTCCTGCGGTCGCAGTGCGTCCTGTCCTGGCAGCCGGCGCAGGTGCTCGCATTCCTGCTCCCGGCTCACGCCTTCGTTGAGGACCGCGACATAGACCACCAGGGCCGGCAAGCGGATGCGGGCCGTTGGCCGCGCATGGACCTCGTTGTGCAACTGGACGCGCAGTGAATCGTCAGCCGGCAGCGGGCGAGCAGAATCTTCGGACGGCATCATGAGTATCCATTGTGCCTGCGATGTCTGACGGTGCCGCATCCGCCAGACCGGCCAGGCCCGCGAAAGAAGACCCGCCGGGCCGCAGCAGGGCCGGGCGGGTCAAGGGCCGCGTCCCGGAGGAAGACACGGCCGCAGAGTGCTTGCCTCAGAACGGAATGTCGTCGTCCATGTCGTCAAAGCCGCTGGACTGCCGTGCAGGAGCGGGTGCAGTCGCCTGCCTGGGTGCTGGCGCAGCAGCGCGCGGCGCAGCCGCCGGGCGGCTGTAACCGCCACCGCTGCCCTCTTCGCCCCCGCCCATGCCGTCGCGGCCGCCCAGGAGCTGCATCTCGGTGGCGATGATGTCCACCGTGTTCTTCTCGACGCCGGACTGGTCGGTGTACTTGCCGTACTTCAGCCGTCCCTCGACGTAGACCGGACGGCCCTTCTTGAGGTATTCGCCCGCGATCTCGGCCAGGCGGTCGTAGAAGGTGACGCGGTGCCACTGGGTGTCCTCGACCGTCTCGCCGCTGTTGCGGTCCTTGCGGCGGCTGGAGGTGGCGATGCTGACGTTGGCCACGGCCTGGCCCGACGGCAGGTAACGGATTTCGGGATCGCGGCCGCAGTTGCCGACGAGGATGACTTTGTTGACGGATGCCATGAGCACAGGTCCTGTGAAACGGACGCCGGGTCAAGACCGGCGCCCCGATGCAAAGCAGGCATTGTGCCCCATCCGTCCTGGGCCGCACAGACCGCCATCCCCATTCGGGGAGAGACGCCGGCGCGGGCGTCGCCAGATGGCCCTACACTGGGGGGGCGATGAAGGGCGAACCGGATTTCCTGCAGAACGTGCGCGACGAGGTCAGCGACGCGCGCCAGTGGCTGGACCGGGCCATCATCATCGCCTACGCGGTGCTGGCCGGACTGGCGGTGGTGGTCTTCACCCTGCTGGCCGACGCCGCCTTTGGCGCCTACCAGAGCATGCGGGGTGCGCTCTGGTGGTGGCCACTCGTCTGGACCCCGGCGGTCACCGCGCTGGTGGTCTGGCTGGTTCGGCGCTGGGCGCCGGGCGCCGCCGGCTCGGGGGTGCCCCAGGTGCTCACCGCCCTGGCGCCCGAAACCCCGCTGGACATGCGCGGACGCTTTGTCTCGCTCAAGCTCAGCCTGGCCAAGATCCTGGCCGTCTCCGGCGGCCTGCTGGCCGGCCTGTCCATCGGGCGCCAGGGACCCTCGGTCCAGGTCGCCGCCGGCATCATGCTGCACGCACGCCGCTGGCTCTCGCCGCGCTCGGGCATCACCGACCGCGAACTGCTGGTGGCCGGCGGCGCCGCCGGCATCGCCGCCGCCTTCAACACCCCGCTGGGCGGCATCGTGTTCGCCATCGAGGAGCTCTCTCGGCGGCTGATGGAGCGCAGCAGCGCGCTGATGCTGGTGGCCATCGTGGTGGCCGGTCTGGTCGCGGTTTCGGCCTTCGGCAACCTGTCGTATTTCGGCCGCGTGCGCACCGACGGCGTCTCCTGGTGGGCGCTGCTCGGCCCGGGCATGGTGGTGGCCATCGGCTGCGGCCTGCTGGGGGGCCTGCTCTCGCGCCTGATGCTCGCCTCGTTCACCGGCCTGCCCGACCGCTTCTGTGCCTACCGCCGCAAGCGCCCGGTGGCCTTCGCCGCAGCCTGCGGCTTCGCGGTCGCGGTGATCGCCATCGTCAGTGACGGCGCCGCGGTGGGCGTGGGCCACCAGCACACCCACCAGCTTCTGGAGCAGGCGGCGACAGCGCCGCAAGCCCACACCCCGTTCCTGTTCACCGGCCTGAAGTTCATCGCCTCCTGGCTGTCGGCCTGGACCGGCATGCCCGGCGGCATCTTCGGGCCCAGCCTGTCGCTGGGGGCCGGTCTGGGGGCCGACATCGCCTGGCTGCTGGACTCCCCGCACGGCATGGCGCTGATCGCGCTGGGCATGTGCGGCTTCCTGGCCGCCGTCACCCAGACGCCGATCACCGCCATGATCATCGTGATGGAGATGACCGACGGCCACGGCATGGTGCTCAGCCTGATGGCCTGCGCCCTGGTGGCCAGCGGCGTCTCGCGCATGATCAGCCGCCCGCTCTACAGCACCATGTCGGTCCTCATCCTGCGCACGGTGCGACCGGAAGCCGGCACGGCGCAAGACCCGACACCGTCCGGACCCGGCCCGGCGGCAGCAGCGGACAAGGACTCAGCGGCGCGATGACGGCGGGGCCGTCATGGGCCAGGCCAGCAGCAGCCACAGCAGCGTCAGCCCCCCGCCCGCCAGGAACAGGCCGGTGACGCCCCAGGCCCGCAGCGCCAGCCCGCCCAGCAGGCCGCCGGCAAAGATGCCCAGCGACATCAGCGTGTTGTAGACGCCCAGGGCGGCACCGCGCTGGGCCGCGGGCGCAATCTGGGACACCAGGCTGGGCTGGCTGGCCTCCTGGGTGTTGAAGCCGACGAAGTAGAGCGTCAGCAGCAGGCCCAGGGTCCACAGGGAAGGGGTCTGCAGGCTGGCGGCGAAGCCCAGCTGCACCAGCACCATGAGCGCGATGGTGCCCAGGTAGACGGCCCGGAAATGGCCCCGGCGCTCCAGGCGGAAAAGAAAGCCGCCCATGACCAGCAGCGACACCACCACCGCGGGCAGATAGACCTTCCAGTGGCCGGGCGCTTGCAGCCCGGCCTGGACGAGCAGCGCGGGAATGGCCATCCACATCGCGACCTGGACCGCATGCAGCACGAAGACGCCCAGGTCGGCGCGCAGGAGCCCGGGGTGGGTCAGCACCTGCCGCCAGTCACCCCGCGCTGACCGGCGGTGCCCGGCCGTCTCGGCCGGGACCACCCAGGCCACCACCGCCATGCCGGCCAGCGCCAGCACACCGGTGATGGCAAACAGGCCGGACAGGCCGATCAGGGGCGCCAGCATCGGTGCCAGCAGCAGTGAAAGCACGAACATGAGGGCGATGCTGATGCCGATCAGGGCCATCGACTTGGTGCGCACCTGGTCGCGCGTCTGGTCGGCCAGCAGGGCCGTGACGGCCGCCGAGATCGCACCGGCCCCCTGCAGGGCACGGCCGGCCACCAGCCAGGCAAGACTGGGCGCCCACGCGGCCACGAAGCTGCCGGCCACGAACACGGCCAGCCCGGCCAGGATCACCGGCTTGCGACCCAGCCGGTCGGAGGCCAGGCCCAGCGGCAGTTGCAGCAGCGCCTGCGTCAGGCCGTAGATGCCCATGGCCAGGCCGACCAGCGCCGCATCGTCGCCGCCGGGGTATTGACGCGCTTCGAGCACGAACACCGGCATCACCAGGAACAAGCCCAGCATGCGCAGGGCGTAGATCGAAGCCAGCGACCAGGTCGAGCGCCGCTCGGCAGGGGTCATGCGCGCGGCGTCGGCCGGCGGGACAGCAGAGGTGGCGGCGGAAGGGGTCGGCACGGAGCAGGTCAGGGGTCAACGCAACGGATTCGGGCGGCCTCGCGGGCCGGACCCCTGTCCGGGGGCATCAGGGCAGCCCGCTATTGTGCGCCAAAGCGCCCGCCGGTCGGGCACAGGCGCCGGGCGCGCCCCCAGGGACGGCCCCCGTGCGGCATGGGCAGGCCGGTCCATCCGGCAGGACGCGGCGGCTTATCATGTTGGGTTGCCCTTTGTGGCCTGTTTCCACTCGCCCAAGCCCTTGAACCCGAACCCGTCCCATGCCAGCGACGACGCGGCGCCCGCCACCGGCCGCCCGGGCCCGGCCGCGGCCGTGCTGTCGGTGCGTGGCGCCCGCACGCACAACCTGAAGAACATCGACCTGGACATTCCGAAAAATGCCCTGGTGGTGATCACCGGACTGTCGGGCTCGGGCAAGTCCAGCCTGGCCTTCGACACGCTCTACGCCGAGGGGCAGCGCCGCTATGTCGAGAGCCTCTCGGCCTACGCGCGCCAGTTCCTGCAGCTCATGGACAAGCCCGACGTGGACCTGATCGAGGGCCTGTCGCCGGCGATCGCCATCGAGCAGAAGGCGACCAGCCACAACCCACGCTCCACCGTGGGCACCGTCACCGAGATCCACGACCACCTGCGCCTGCTGTACGCCCGTGCCGGCACGCCCTACTGCCCCGAGCACGACCTGCCGCTGTCGTCCCAGAGTGTGGCCCAGATGGTGGACACGGTGCTGGCCCTGCCCGAGGGCACGCGGCTGATGATCCTGGCACCGGTGGTGCGCGAGAAGAAGGGCGAGTTCCACGAGATGTTCGCCGACATGCAGGCCCGGGGCTACGTGCGCTTTCGCATCGGCCGCGAGGTGTTCGAGGCCGACGCCCTGCCCACGCTGAAGAAGACCGAGAAACACAGCATCGACGTGGTGATCGACCGCATCAGGGTGCGGTCGGCGGACGAGGACGGGGGCAAGGCCCATCCACAACGGCAACGGCTGGCCGAGAGCTTTGAAGCCGCCCTGCGCCTGGCAGACGGCCGCGCCATCGCGCTGGACATGGACAGCGGCGCCGAGCTGGCCTTCTCGGCCCGGTTCGCCTGCCCGGTCTGCCACCACACCGTGGGCGAACTGGAGCCGCGCCTGTTTTCGTTCAACTCGCCGCTGGGGGCCTGCCCGGCCTGCGACGGGCTGGGTCACACCGAGATCTTCGACCCCGCGCGCGTGGTGGCCTTTCCTTCGCTGAGCCTGGCCAGCGGCGCCATCAAGGGCTGGGACCGCCGCAACGGCTACTACTTCGCCATGATCGAGAGTCTGGCGGCGCACTATGGTTTCGACGCCGAGGCGCCCTGGGAGGACCTGCCCGAGGCCATCCGCCAGGTGCTGCTGTTCGGCTCCGGCGAAGAAGAGGTCAAGTTCAGCTACGCGCTGGAGTCGGGCGCGCGCGCCGGCCGCAAGGTCAGCAAGAAGCACCCGTTCGAAGGCATCATCCGCAATTTCGAGCGGCGCTGGCGCGAGACCGACTCGGCCACCGTGCGGGAGGAGCTCTCGCGGTACCGGAGCACCCAGCCCTGCCCCGATTGCGGCGGGACACGCCTGCGCAAGGAGGCACGCCACGTCTTCATCGGCGAGGGCGAGCAGCGCGCCCCGATCTACCGCATCAGCCATGTGACGCTGGGCGAGGCGCTGGCCTACTTCGAGAGGTTGCAGCTGCAGGGCGCCCGCGCCGACATCGCGGCACGCGTGGTCAACGAGATCCGCCAGCGCCTGAAGTTCCTCAACGACGTCGGACTGAACTACCTCAGTCTCGACCGCAGCGCCGAGACCCTGTCGGGCGGCGAGGCCCAGCGCATCCGGCTGGCCAGCCAGATCGGCAGCGGGCTGACCGGCGTGATGTATGTGCTCGACGAGCCCAGCATCGGCCTGCACCAGCGCGACAACGACCGCCTGATCGGCACACTGCAGCACCTGCGCGACCTGGGCAACACGGTGCTGGTGGTCGAACACGACGAGGACATGATCCGCGCCGCCGACTTCTGCATCGACATCGGGCCCGGAGCCGGCGTGCACGGCGGCCGCATCATGGCCCAGGGCACCCCGGCCGAGGTGATGGCCCACCCCGGCTCACTGACCGGGCAGTACCTCAGCGGTGCACGGCAGATACCGGTGCCGCAGCGGCGCACGCCCTGGCTGCCCGCCGTCAAGTCCGAGCCGAAGGCGGTCCCGGTCCGGTCGAAGTTTCCCATCAGCCCGGCCGCGGAGAGGCGCGCCGAACGCCAGGCCGCCCACGAGGCCACCCTGGGTGAGCTGCAGGAAATCCGGGTGCTCAACGCACGCGGCCACAACCTCAAGGGCGTGAACGTGGCCTTTCCGGTCGGCCTGCTGACCTGCGTGACCGGCGTCTCCGGCTCGGGCAAGTCCACCCTGGTCAACGACACGCTGTACGCCGCGGTGGCCCGCACCCTGTACCGTTCTCACGACGAGCCGGCCGAACACGACGCGATCGAAGGCATCGAGCATTTCGACAAGGTCATCAACGTCGACCAGAGCCCGATCGGCCGCACGCCTCGCAGCAACCCGGCGACCTACACCGGCCTGTTCACCGGCATCCGCGAGCTGATGGCCGAGGTGCCGATGGCGCGCGAGCGCGGCTATGGGCCGGGACGCTTCTCCTTCAACGTGGCCGGGGGTCGCTGCGAGGCCTGCCAGGGCGACGGCGTGGTCAAGGTGGAAATGCATTTCCTGCCCGATGTCTATGTGCCCTGCGAGGTCTGCCACGGCCGGCGCTACAACCGCGAGACGCTGGAGGTGCAGTACAAGGGCCGGAACATCGCGCAGATCCTGGACATGACGGTCGAGCAGGCCGCCGGGTTCTTCAGCGCCGTGCCCGCGCTGCACCGCAAGCTGCAGACCCTGCTGGACGTGGGCCTGAGCTACATCCAGCTCGGCCAGAGCGCCACCACCCTGTCGGGCGGCGAAGCACAGCGTGTCAAGCTGGCACAGGAGCTGAGCAAGCGCGACACGGGCCGCACGCTCTACATCCTCGACGAGCCGACCACCGGCCTGCACTTCGCCGACATCGAGCTGCTGCTGAAGGTGCTGCACCAGTTGCGCGACGCCGGCAACACCATCGTCGTCATCGAGCACAACCTGGACGTCATCAAGACCGCAGACTGGCTGATCGACATGGGCCCCGAGGGTGGGGCCGGTGGCGGTACGGTGGTCACCGCGGGCACGCCGGAAGAAGTTGCCGCCTGCGAGGCCAGCCACACCGGGCGCTACCTGGCGCGCCTGCTTCGGGGCTGAGCCGGGGGCAGGCAGGCGCCACGCGAAACAGGTCAGTACTCCAGGTTCACCGTTTCCTTGGTGAAGGCCTCGTTGTGGTCGATGAGTTCGTCCAGAGCCTTTGCGGCCGCGTCCTCGTCGCGGCGTGCGATGGCCAGCGCGATCTGGCTGTGCAGATGGGCAATCGTCTTCAGGTCGTCTGCCTGCTTGTGGTGCAAAAACCAGAAGCGCCTGGACAGGCCATGCATGAGACCCATCGCACCGGCCGCGAATTCGTTGCGGGCTGCGGCCACCGAGAGATCGTTGAACTCCTTGTCGGACCGCATGAACAGGACCTGGTCGCCGTTTCGTCCCGCAGCGGCGAACGCCCGACCCAGCTCGTCGAAACGCTCCCGTTCCTCGGGCGTGGCCCGCCTTGCGGCGCGGCTGACCACCAAACGTTCGACCTCACGTCGCACCTCCAGCAGGCGCAGCTGGCGCTTGATGTCGATTTCAGTGACCAGCACGCCTCGCTGCGGCAGGATCTGCACCAGGTGTTCGCGGGCCAGGCGCTGCAGGGCCTCCCTGACCGGGGTTCGCCCTATGCCCAGGCGCTTGGCCAGTTCGACTTCGCTGAGGGCCTCGCCCGGCCTGAGCTCGAGGTTGGCGATCATGGCTTCGATGGTTTCATAGGCCTGGGCGGTCAGGCTCTTTCCCCTGACCCGGGTGCCAGCCTGCGCCGAAGGGGCGGCGGATGCTGCCTTGTGCCTGCCAGCCGCGACGCTCCTCTTTCCTGCGACCAATCTCAATCTCCTGCCAATCTTCCTGAGAAGGCATTATTGACGATATCCGCATAGATGGCGTCGACAGAAGGCGCGGGACAGGCCTTGGCCAGCCTCGTGACGGCCAGCCCGTCCTGAACCAAGCGCGGCAGGTCGCCAGGTCCGATGCCGAAGTCCTTGAGGTTGCCGGGGATGCCCAGGCGCGTGACGAGGTCGCGCACATGGGCGCATGCATTGCGCGCAAGCCGCGTTTCATCGTGACCCGTCATGCCTGCCAGGCGTGCGATGTCGGCCAGTTCATCGGTGCGGTACGGCACCAGCGCGTCCATGACGTAGGGCAACAGCACGGCATTCGTGCTGCCATGGCTGGCGTGTGTCAGTCCCGCCAGCGCATAGGCAAGGCCGTGGACGGCATGGAGTCCGGCTGAGCCATAGGACAGGGCAGCCAGCAGCGAGGCGTAGGCCATGCCCGTGCGCGCCGCCGTGTCCTCCGGCGTCCGGTAGCAGCGTTCGAGATGGGTGAAGCACAGGCCGACGGACTCCCGCGCGAACAGGGTGGTGACCCGGTTGCGCCCACTGTAGCCAGGGTCGGGGTCGTCGCCGACCGGGAAGTCGGCCGAGTCCTTGGTCAGCCAAGATTCGATGGCATGGCAGAGGGCGTCCATGCCCGCATCCGCCGTGACCCGTGGCGGGCAACTCATGGTCAGCTCCGGGTCGATGATGGCCATGAAAGGGCGCAGGCTGTTGCCCATGACCGCGACCTTGGTGCTGTTTTCCGGGTGCACCAGGATGGAGCCGGGCGTGATCTCCGATCCGGTTCCCGAGGTGGTGGGCATGGCCACCAGAGGCAGCGGCAACCCCGGCCAGCGAGTGTGCCCGACGAAGGAAGCGACCGGGAGCCGGAACCGCACCGTCAGGCTCATCGCCTTCGCCAGGTCGATGTTGCTGCCACCGCCCAGTGCGATCAGGTGGTCGATGCCGTCACTGCCCGCCTTTGCGGTGATCTCGGTTGTCGCCTGGTCGCACAGCGTGGTGGACGGGTCCGGCTGGCCGCCGGCATAGACGGTGCAGGCGATGCCATGCGCGGCCAGGTCCCCGACCAGATCACGCACCACCGATGTCTGGCCTGCGAAGAAGGCGTCGGTCACCAGCAACGCGTGCCGCCAGCCTTGACTCTGGCACAGCGGTGCGACACGGCGGCGCGCACCCATCTCCAGCAGGACACGGGAAGGCATGCAGAAGTACAGGGGGTTTTCCATGGAAAGGTCCGGTTGGGATTGAAAGAGCGGGCCGAAGAGATCTAGAATTCAGCTCACCGACAACTGATATGTTAACTCTGCGACATGGAACTGCCAATGACCGCTGGGACGGAACTCGACTTGCTGGACATCGTGGAACAGGGGCAGGGTCCCCCGCTGCTGCTCCTGCACGGCATTCAGGGAACCAGCCGCAGCTGGCGCAAGGTGACTGATCGCCTGGACGGCTTCACCTGCGTGATGCCCAACTGGCCGGGGCGCAGCCGGTCCCCGCGCGCATCGGGACCGGCGGCTGCAGTGATCTACCACGTGGATCATTTCGCCAGCCTGGCGCACGCACTGATCCTGAAGCTTGCCGCGCGCACGGGCGGGCCCGTCGACGTGGCGGGCTGGAGCATGGGCGTGACCGTCCTGCTGCGGGTCTGGGAACTGCACGGCCCGCCCCCGATACGACGCCTCGCCCTGCTCTCGGGCACACCCGTCCCGGCGCGGGCGGCCTGGTTTTCAGGCGACTCGCTGCAGGCGGTCGCCCTGGAGGCAGAGGCGCGCGCGCGTGCACTCGGTCTGGATTCGGTGGCAGACCCCGATGCGGTGGCCCGTTCCTGGCTGTCGGTGCGGACACTGGACCAGCGGGGCATCCTCCCCCTTGTCCGGTGCCCGGTTATGGTCATCCATGGCGATGCAGACCGCCAGTCACCGCCCTGTGATGGCCGCCTGCTGGCCGAGACGCTGCCGGACGCCCGGTGGCAGGAACTGGCCGCAGCGGGCCACGCCATCCTGGAGGAAGTACCAGACCAGGTGGCCCAGAGCCTCAAAAATTTTTTTCGCCAAACACCTGGTTGACATTTATCAAACAACTGATATCTTACTGATATTCCACAAGGAGACCGAACATGATGAGTGAAAAGCAGCGCAAGTTTCGCGAGCAGTACAAGGACCGCATCAGCCCCTTCTACAACGGCGCGGTTCACGTGGGGGTGATCTATGTCGCCGGAATCGCAGCGATCACGTACTGCATCGGTCAACTGCAGCAGCCGACATGGGAGTGGCTGCTGATCCTGCCGGTCGCCCTGGCCGGCAACTTTGTCGAGTGGGGCATGCACAAGTACGTGATGCACCGCCGCATCGACGTGTTCGCGCTTCGCGCCATCTACGAGCGCCACACACGCGAACACCACCAGTACTTCACCGACAACGACCCGACCATCGACACGGTCCGTGAATTCCGCATCGTGTTCTTCCCCTGGCGCGTGCTGGCGGTGCTGGGCGTGTTCGGACTGGCCCTGTGGTGGGTGACCGCCCGTCTCATCAACACCGACGCGGCCTACATCGTCTACATGACGCTGGTCGGCCACTACCTCATCTACGAGGCCTTTCACCTCTGCTGCCACGTTCACGAGAACTGGTTCGTGCGCAACGTCCCCTTCATCAACACCATCCGACGCCACCACACGGCCCACCACAACCAGGGAATCATGATGCACCTGAACATGAACCTCACCTTCCCGGTGGCTGACTGGCTCATGAAAACGTCGGACCTCAAAAGGGGGCTGCTCGGTCACCTGTTCAACGGTTACGACGAGACCCACATCCGTCCCGAACTCAAGCCCATCATCCAGCGCTTCCGCACCAGCCAGACCCAGGAAGAGCGCGTGACGCTGGACGGCCCCCTCCTGTCCATGGAAGAGCAGAAGGCGCTGGGCTGATGCGGCAGCCCCCTTCTCACCGGTGAACGAACCGCAGCAACACAAAAGGAGACAACCATGACACAACGCAGAAACCTGCTGAAGGCTGCGGCTGCAGGCGCCATGGGCGCCGTGGCGGCACCCGCCATCGCCCAGGACCGTCCCACCATACGCTGGCGCATGGCGGCCAGCTTCCCAAAGTCACTGGACACCTGTTACGGCTCCACCGCAGACATGTGCACCCGCATTGGCGAACTGACCGACGGCCGTTTCACCATCACGCTGCACCCGCCCGGCGAGCTGGTCCCGGCACTGGAGGTGATGAAGGCGGTGAGCGACGGCACGGTCGAATGCGGCCAGGCCTTCTCCAGCTTCTATTTCGGCACCAACCCCGCCTTCATCTTCGACGCCGGTCTCGCCTTCGGCCTGAATCCCCGCCAGCAGATGGCCTGGATGTACCACGCGGGCGGCCTGGAACTGGTGCGGGAGCTTTACGCCAAGTACAACTGCTACCCGATTCCGATCGGCAACTTCGGTGTGCAGATGGGCGGGTGGTTCCGCAAGGAAATCAGGAACCTGGAGGACCTGCGCGGCCTGAAGATGCGCATCGGCGGCTTCGGTGGCATGGTGATGTCGAGGATGGGCGTGGTGGCCCAGCAGATCGCCGGTGGTGATATCTACTCGGCCATGGAAAGGGGAACCATTGACGCAGCCGAGTTTGTCGGGCCCTACGACGACGAAAAGCTGGGGTTGAACAAGACTGCCCGCTTCTATTACGCCCCCGGCTGGTGGGAGGGCAGCGCACAGATGACAGCCCTCATCAACACCCGGCAATGGCAATCGCTGCCGCGTGCCTACCAGATCGCCTTCGAGGTCGCCGCACACGAAGCCTACAACACCATGCTGGGTCGCTACGACGCCAAGAACCCGGCCGCCATCCGTTCCCTGCTTGGCACCGGCACCCAGCTGCGGTGGTTTCCGAGGGATGTCATGGATGCCGCCTTCCAGCACGCGAACGACCTGTTCGACGAGCTGTCGGCCAAGAACGAGGACTTCAAGAAGATCTACACCGCCTGGGTCAAGTTCCGCAACGAGCAGGTGGACTGGTACCGGGTCGCCGACCACAACCTCGACAGCTACACCATCGGACGGCTGACGCGCCGGCGTAGCTGAAGCACCGCAGGGGGCGAGCCGTCGGAGGGCCGCCCCCTGTTCCCGCCGCCGTGAGGCACGAGATGATTGCGGTGATATTCGAAGTGGTGCCCGCGCCGGGCCGGCAGGACGACTACCTGGCGCTTGCGGCCCAGCTGAAATCGGAACTTGTCCAGATCGACGGTTTCGTGAGCGTGGAGCGGTTTCGCAGTCTCTCGGAGCCGGACAAGCTGCTGTCGCTGTCCTGGTTTCGCAACGAGGCCGCGGTCCGTCAGTGGCGCAGCCACATGCAGCATCGGGACGCGCAGGCGCAAGGTCGTCAGGGCATCTTCCTCACCTACCGGATCCGGGTGGCCAGCCTGATCCGGGACTATGGCATGCACGACCGGTCGCAGGCTCCCGGCAACGCCACAAGCGACTGAGTGCTCAGCGCCGGTTCCGGTAGGCAATGCCCAGCGTGGCGCTGGAGACGGTCCGGCGGGCCACCAGCGGGCTGCGGGCCGCGTCGCCGCGCAGGTTCG
>SBFS01000267.1 GCA_006227825.1 Burkholderiales bacterium
CCGAAGAACAGAATGTCGCCGTCCTGTGCGGCGGTGCGCGCGAGGATGGCTTCGATGGCCTTGTCGTGCAGGTTCTTGACGATCGGGCTCTGGAGGCCGTCGCGGCCCTTGGCAACCTCGTTGACCTTGATCCAGGCCAGGCCCTTGGCGCCGTAGATCTTGACGAAATCGGTGTAGGCGTCGATTTCACTGCGGCTCATCTCGCCGCCGCCCGGAATGCGCAGCGCCACCACGCGGCCGTTCTTCATCTGGGCCGGGGCACTGAAGACCTTGAAGTCCACGTCGGCCATGACATCGGTCAGCTCGGTGAACTCCAGCCTGACGCGCAGGTCCGGCTTGTCGGAGCCGAAGCGGTGCATCGCCTCGCTGTAGGGCATGACCGGAAAATCGCCCAGGTCGACGCCGAGGGTGTTGTGGAACACCGTCTTGATCATGCCCTGGAACAGGGCACGGATTTCCTCCTCGGCCAGGAAGGACGTCTCGATGTCGATCTGTGTGAACTCGGGCTGGCGGTCGGCACGCAGGTCCTCGTCACGGAAGCACTTGGTGATCTGGTAGTAGCGGTCATAACCGGCCACCATCAACAGCTGCTTGAACAGCTGCGGGCTCTGCGGCAGCGCGAAGAACTGCCCGTCGTGCACGCGGCTGGGCACCAGGTAGTCGCGCGCGCCCTCGGGCGTGCTCCTGGTGAGCATGGGTGTCTCGATGTCGATGAAGCCGTTCGCATCGAGAAACTTGCGCACCTCCATGGCCACCCGGTAGCGCAGCATCAGGTTGTGCTGCATGTAGGG
This sequence comes from Burkholderiales bacterium, assembly GCA_006227825.1. GTDB lineage: Bacteria > Pseudomonadota > Gammaproteobacteria > Burkholderiales > Burkholderiaceae_C > Hydrogenophaga. Next base: position 792 of record SBFS01000267.1, read on the forward strand.
ACGGCGCAGGTCCAGCACGCGGTGCGTAAGCCGGGTCGTTTCCGACAGGTTGTCGTCATCGAGCTGGAAGGGCGGCGTCACGGAAGGGTTGAGCACCTTGAGCTCGTGGCACAGCACCTCGATCTGTCCGCTGCGGATCTTGTCGTTGGTCGTCCCCGCCGGGCGCGCACGCACCAGGCCGACCACCTGGACACAGAACTCGTTGCGCACATCCTCGGCGGTCCTGAACATGTCCGGACGGTCGGGATCGCAGACCACCTGCACATAGCCCTCCCGGTCGCGCAGGTCGATGAAGATCACCCCACCGTGGTCGCGGCGGCGGTTGACCCAGCCGCAGAGTGAAACGGTCTGACCCATCAGGTCCTCGGTCACCAGACCGCAGTAGTGGGAGCGCATGGCCATGTGGTTTTGCTTTCAACAGGGGCGGCCGCAACCGCCGTTCATCAATGATCGGAGGGGGCAGGTGCCGTCGGCACCTGCGCGAGCGGGATCAGCTGCCCGCCGCCGCGCCGCCGGCCGGGGCAGCCACGGGCGTACTGGCCGGGGCGCTGCTGGTGGCCGGCTCCGGCTTCGGGGCTGCGTCCGTCGCGGGGGTTGCATCCGCCCCCTTGGCTGGCGCGGGCTTGCCGTCGCCACGGAAGTCGGTCACGTACCAGCCCGAGCCCTTGAGCTGGAAACCGGCGGCCGTGAGCTGTTTCTGAAAGCTCTCCTGGCCGCAGGCCGGGCAGGTGGTCAGGGGAGCGTCGGACATTTTCTGCAGCACATCCTTGGCATGGCCGCAGGACGTGCACTTGTAGGCATAGATCGGCATGGCGGAAACCCGGGACAGGGTGCAGGCAAGGACAACGGAACCCGCCGACGGCGCCTCTGCGCACGGCAGGCCTTCGGCGGCTGGGCCGAAGAAAACCCTTGATTATAAGTTGAGGCAGGGCCGAAACGGCAGGCCTTCACCGGTTCGCCGGCGGTCGCTCACCACAGGCGCACGCGAACCAGCACCTGCATGGCGACCAGGCCCAGCACGAAACCCAGCCCGCCGTAGAACAGGGCCTGCAGCAGCCGGTTGGTGCGGCGCTGCTCCCGGATGAGCTCCTGGATTTCGCTGCGCGAGACGGCAGGCCTCTGGGCCAGGTAGTCGTGCAGCAGCCGCGGCAGGGCCGGCAGCAGCTTGGCGTACTGGGGCGCCTCATCCTTGAGCTGCTGAAGCAGTTTCTGTGGTCCGAGCTGCTCGAGCATCCATTTTTCGAGAAACGGCTTGGCCGTGTTCCAGAGATCGAGCTCCGGGTCGAGGTCGCGACCCAGCCCCTCGATGTTCAGCAGGGTCTTCTGCAGCAGCACCAGCTGGGGCTGGATCTCGACGTGGAAACGCCGGGAGGTCTGGAACAGCCGCATCAGCACCAGCCCGAGCGAGATCTCCTTGAGCGGCCGGTCGAAATAGGGCTCACAGACTGCCCGGATGGCCGACTCCAGCTCGTCGATGCGCGTCTCGGGCGGCACCCAGCCGGACTCGACGTGCAGCTCGGCCACCCGCTTGTAGTCACGGCGGAAGAACGCGGTGAAGTTCTGCGCCAGGTATTCCTTGTCGAATTCGGTGAGGGTGCCGACGATCCCGAAGTCGAGCGAGATGTAGCGCCCGAAGGTGGCCGGATCGACGCTGACCTGGATGTTGCCGGGGTGCATGTCGGCATGGAAGAAACCATCCCGGAACACCTGGGTGAAGAAGATGGTGACGCCGTCGCGTGCGAGCCTGGGGATGTCCACACCATGGCGGCGCAGCTCGTCCACCCGGTTGATGGGCACGCCGTGCATGCGCTCCATCACCATCACGTCGGTGTGGCAGTAGTCCCAGAGCATCTCCGGAATCAGGACCAGATCGAGCCCCGCCATGTTGCGGCGCAGTTGCGCGGCGTTGGCGGCCTCGCGCAGCAGGTCCAGCTCGTCGTGCAGGTACTTGTCGAACTCGGCGACCACCTCTCGGGGCTTGAGCCGCTTGCCGTCCGCCGAGAGCTTCTCGACCCACCCGGCCATCATGCGCATCAGGCTCAGGTCCTTTTCGATCACCGGCAGCATGTTCGGTCGCAGCACCTTGACCGCCACCTCTCGGCCGCCATGGCGGCCATCCCTGAGCGTGGCGAAGTGCACCTGGGCGATGGATGCGCTGGCCACCGGCAGTTGCTCGAAATGGCTGAAGATGGTCTCCAGCGGCTTGCCGAAGGCGCGCTCGATGGTGCGCACCGCGATCTCGCTGGGGAACGGGGGCACCCGGTCCTGAAGGCGCGCCAGTTCGTCGGCGATGTCGGGAGGCAGCAGATCGCGGCGGGTCGACAGGACCTGCCCGAACTTGACAAAGATCGGGCCCAGCCGCTCCAGGGCCTCCCTCAGGCGCTGTCCGCGCGGGGCGTCCAGCCTTCGTCCGACCGAGACGACGCGCGCCAGCAGGCGCAACCAGGGATGGTGGAAGCTGGACAGGACCAGTTCATCGAGGCCGTGCCGGAGCACGACCCAGACGATAAAGACACCGCGGAACACGCGCCGGAACATGCGCGCGCCTCAGGACCGCGGTCCGTGACCGGTTCCGTGCCCGTCTGCTTCCGTTTGGGACGGACTGGCACCGGAAAAGCGTGCTGCGGCACCACCGAGAAAGGCTCGCAGAGCCGAAGCCACGCCGCGGCCTGCCCGCGCCAGCGCGTGCGCCGGACCGTCGCCCACCAGGCGAGACAGGTCTTCCTCCAGATCCCAGCGCACGTTGTCGACCAGCCACGCCACCTCGGCAGCCAGCTGCACATCACCCCGTATGTCCACCGAGGGCTTCTCGCCGGTCAGCATGGTCTGGAACAGGGCCAGGGGTGAGGTCTGCGAGAGGGTCACCACCAGATCCGGCGCACCCGACGGATCAACCCGCTCCAGCAGCCCGGCCGGTGTGGGAGCCAGATGGAGGTGGAAGTCGCCCCACTGAAGGCGCACGCTCTTGCCCTTCTGGCGCCGCAGTCGCTCCTGCGCCTGCGCTTCCTCGCCCAGCACATGGTTGAGGAAGAGGACCACCCTGTTCTGCAGTTCGTCCACCACCCACGGCGGCGGCTGCAGGCCTCGCAGCAGACCGTGCAGCGGTCCGGGACCGCCCGAGGCGGAAGACGACGGGGATTCGGGGGGAGCGTTTTTCATGGTCCCCCGATTTTGACGGATAAAACGCCGGGGTCACTGCATGGCCTGGACCCCGGCGACCAGCCAGCGCCCTTCACCGGCCTTGGCCCGGGTGATGTTCCACAGCTCCCGGAAAGGGTTCGGACCGGCACCCACGCCCTCGCGCATCAGCCCGGAAAACTCGACACTGGCCATGTAGCGGTCTGGCAGTTCCTCGATATCCAGCAACTGGGCTTCGATCATCACCACCTCGGACACGGAACCGTTGCGCCCGCCGGTGCGCTCGCGCTCGGCCAGCTGTGCCTGGATCTCGGCCAGCATGTTCTCGGTCATCATCGCACGCAGCGCCGCCACATCGGCACGGTCCCAGGCTGCCTGCAGGCCGACAAAATTCGCCTTGGAGTCGCGCAGGAAACCCTCGGCGTCGAATCCCTCGGGTACCGCGGAGAGGTGTCCTGACGGAGAACCGGTGACCGTTGACAGCGGAAGCGGCTCCGTCCCGGACAGACGCTCCCAGGGACGCGCCGAGGCATCGTTGCCGACGTTCAGCGGGCTGTACTGGGGCAGCAGTGCCGGATCGAACTGTGAGTTTCCGCTGTGGCGCGGCGGCGCGTCGTCGCCGGCCCGCGCCCCGCGACGCCGCAGCGCCCAGCCACCCAGGAGGGCCAGAACGAGCGCCAAGGAGCCGCCCGCCAGGAGCCAGGGGCTGGCACCGGCAGCGGCCACCTGCGGCTCGGCCGCCGTGGCAACCGGCACACAGAGCGAAGACCAACCTGCAAAGTGAAAAAGGCGATTCATCCCTGTCTCCCGCGGCCACCTGTTTCATCGGCAGCTTCCGTGTTGGCTTTATGCCGACCGAGGTCTCTTCATGCGCACTTGATGCCCAGGTGCAGCGCGACGACGCCTGCCGTCAGGTTGTGCACGTCGACATGCCCGAATCCGGCCTGCTTCATCATCTGCCTGAGCTCCTCCTGCCCCGGGTGCATGCGGATGGACTCGGCCAGATAACGGTAACTCTCGGCATCGCCGGCCACCCAGCGACCCAGTCGGGGCAGCACGCTGAACGAATACCAGTCGTAGGCCTTTTCCAGCGGCTGCGCCACCCTGGAAAACTCCAGCACCAGCAGCTTGCCGCCCGGACGCAGGACACGGTGCATTTCGGCCAGCGCCCGGTCCTTGTGCGTCATGTTGCGCAGGCCGAAAGCAACGGAGACGATGTCGAAGCTGCCATCGGCAAACGGCAGGCGCTCGGCATCGCACACCAGGGAGGGCAGCACGACCCCCTCGTTGAGCAGGCGGTCGCGACCCTCGCGGAGCATGGCCTCGTTGATGTCGGTGTGCACGACCAGCCCGGTGGAGCCGACCCGGCGGGAAAAACCGAGAGAAAGATCACCCGTGCCCGCGGCGATGTCCAGCACATGGTGACCGGGCCGGGCCTGGGACACGGTCAGGGCGTAGCGCTTCCAGAGCCGGTGCAGCCCGCCCGACATCAGGTCGTTCATCAGGTCGTACCTGGGAGCGACCGAATCAAACACGCTGCGCACGCGCTGCGCCTTGTCCTTGTCGTCGACGGTCTTGAATCCGAAATGCGTCTGGCCCATGCCGCAATGCTACGCCTTCAATGGCTGCTGCAGGCGCTGCCGGCCTTCTGGGGCATGGGTGCGTCACGGTCCACCCCCGCTGCCTGCAACCGGGCGTTGTAATCAGCCCACAGTTCGTCCTGCCGGGAGCCGAGGAAATAGAGGTAATCCCATGAAAAGATGCCCGAGTAGTGGCCGTCGCTGAACGCAGGCTGGATGGCGTAGTTGCCCACCGGCTCGAGGGCGGTGATGTCCACCTCCCGCTTGCCGGTCTGCAGCACTTCCTGCCCGGGGCCGTGCCCCTGCACCTCGGCCGAGGGTGAGTAGACCCTCATGAGTTCGAACGGTATGCGGAAGGTCTGACCATCCGAGAACGCCACCTCCAGCACACGGGACGCGCCGTGGACCGTGATGTCGACGGGGGTCGGGGTGTCCTTGTTCAGTCCAGCCATGTCGGTCCTCCAAGTGCCCTTCGGAAAGAGGCAGGCACGGCAGCCTGCCCCGGTGCGTTCATACCAGAACCCGCTCGATGCCGCCCTGATTGGCCCTGGCCACATACTCCGGCAGCCAGTTCTCGCCCAGGATCTGGCGCGCCATCTCGACCACGATGTAGTCGGCCTCCAGCAGGCCGTTGGTGAGGTCGTCGCCATAGCGGCTGAGTCCCTGCAGGCAGCTCGGGCAGGAAGTGAGGATCTTGACGTTGGCCGCCGGCGCCACGGCGCCGGAAGCGCGCAGGGCAGCCTCGCCCTTGCGGATCTCCTCCTCCTTGCGAAAGCGCACCTGGGTCGAGATGTCCGGCCGCGTCACGCCCAGGGTGCCCGACTCGCCGCAGCAACGCTTGCTCTCGAGCACGCCCTCTCCCACGAGGGCGCGCACCGTCTTCATCGGATCCTGCTGCTTCATCGGGCTGTGGCAGGGATCGTGATAGAGGAAGCCGCCCTGTCCTGCCGGCAGGGTGATGCCCTTCTCCAGCAGGTATTCGTGGATGTCGATGATGCGGCAGCCCGGGAAGATCTTGTCGAACTCGTAGCCCTGCAACTGGTCGTAGCAGGTGCCGCAGCTGACCACCACGGTCCTGATGTCCAGGTAGTTGAGCGTGTTGGCCACCCGGTGGAACAGCACCCGGTTGTCGGTGATGATCTTCTCGGCCTTGTCGAACTGCCCCGACCCGCGCTGCGGGTATCCGCAGCACAGGTAGCCTGGCGGCAGCACGGTCTGGACACCCGCGTGCCAGAGCATGGCCTGCGTGGCCAGCCCCACCTGGCTGAAGAGCCGCTCGGAACCACAGCCCGGAAAATAGAAAACGGCCTCGGTCTCGGTGGTGGTCGCCTGCGGATTGCGGATGATCGGGACGTAATCCTTGTCCTCGATGTCCAGCAGCGCACGGGCGGTCTTCTTGGGCAGTCCTCCCGGCATCTTCTTGTTGATGAAGTGGATCACCTGCTCCTTGACCGGAGCCGGGCCCAGGGTGGCCGGAGGGGCCGATGTCTGCCTGCGCGCCAGCCGCTGCAGCAGCTCGTTGGCCAGGCGTTGCGCCTTGAAGCCGACGTCGACCATGGCAGAGCGCATGAACTTGATGGTCTCGGGCCGGGTGGCGTTCAGGAAGAACATGGCTGCGGCGTTGCCCGGACGGAAGCTCTTCTGGCCCATCTTGCGCAACAGGTTGCGCATGTTCATGGTCACGTCGCCGAAATCAATCTTGACCGGACACGGCGTATAGCACTTGTGGCAGACGGTGCAGTGGTCGGCCACGTCCTCGAACTCGTGCCAGTGCTGCACACTGATGCCCCGCCGCGTCTGTTCCTCATACAGGAAGGCCTCGATCAGCAACGAGGTCGCCAGGATCTTGTTGCGCGGGCTGTAGAGCAGGTTGGCCCGCGGCACATGGGTGGCGCAGACCGGCTTGCACTTGCCGCAGCGCAGGCAGTCCTTGACCGAGTCTGCGATGGCGCCGATGTCGCTTTGCTGCATGATCAGCGACTCGTGTCCCATCAGGCCGAAGCTCGGCGTGTAGGCATGGGACAGGTCCGACCGGCGCAGGTGGGCGTCCTGCGCCAGGGCCGGCATGTCGCGCACATCGCGCAGCAGCTTGCCCTTGTTGAAGCGGCCCTGGGGGTCCACCTTCGCCTTGTAGCTGGCAAAGGGCGCCAGCTCCTCGTCGGACAGGAACTCCAGCTTGGTGATGCCGATGCCGTGCTCGCCCGAGATCACGCCGTCGAGGCTGCGGGCCAGCGTCATGATGCGCGCCACGGCCTCGTGCGCGGTCTGGAGCATCTCGTAGTCGTCGCTGTTGACCGGGATGTTGGTGTGCACGTTGCCGTCGCCGGCATGCATGTGCAGGGCCACCCAGACGCGCCCTTTGAGCACCCGCTTGTGAATGGCGCTGCACTCGGCCAGGATGGCACCGAAGGCGCCGCCCGAGAAGATCTGCTGCAGGGGCGCGCGCAGCTGGGTCTTCCAGCTGGCCCGCAGGGTGTGGTCCTGCAGTTGCGCAAACAGCGGCTCGACATCCCGCAGCCAGCCGCTCCAGAGGGAACGGACCTCGCCGACGAGGGTCAGTGCCTGCTGCACCCGGTCTTCCAGCAGCTCGGCACTGGGGATCTCGCTGGCATCGTCGGTCTTGCCCAACGGCAGGTTGCCGCGCAGGAAGAAGGCCTGGAGTTCATCGCACAACCTGATCTTGTTGCGCAGCGAAAGCTCGATGTTGATGCGCTCGATGCCGAGGGTGTATTCACCCATGCGCGGCAGCGGGATCACCACGTCCTCGTTGATCTTGAAGGCATTGGTGTGCCTGGAGATGGCCGCCGTGCGCTTGCGGTCGAGCCAGAACTTCTTGCGCGCCTCGGGGCTGATGGCCACGAAACCCTCGCCGCTGCGCGAGTTGGCGATGCGGATCACCTCGCTGGTGGCCCGAGCCACCGCATCGGCATCGTCACCCACGATGTCGCCGATCAGCACCATCTTGGGCAGGCCGCCGTTGCCCTTCTTGCTCTTGGTCGCATAGCCGACCGCCTTGAGGTAGCGGTCGTCCAGGTGCTCGAGGCCGGCCAGCAGGGTGCCCGAGCGCTTCTGTTCGGCGAACATGAAGTCCTTGATCTCGACGATCGAAGGCACCCCCTCCTTCGGGTTGCCGAAGAACTCCAGGCACACCGTGCGCACATGACCGGGCATCCGGTGCACCAGCCAGCGGGCGCTGGTGATCAGCCCGTCGCAACCCTCCTTCTGGATGCCGGGCAGGCCGCTGAGGAACTTGTCGGTCACGTCCTTGCCCAGACCTTCCTTGCGGAAGGTGCGGCCCGCGATCTCCAGCCGCTCGGTGCGGACCAGGGTGCGACCGTCGGGCTTGAAGTACTGCAACTCGAAGGTGGCGACCTCGGCGTCGTGGATCTTGCCCAGGTTGTGGTCCAGCCTGCGGACCTCCAGCCACTGCGCATCGGGCGTGACCATGCGCCAGCTGATGAGGTTGTCCAGCGCCGTGCCCCAGAGCACCGCCTTCTTGCCACCGGCGTTCATGGCGATGTTGCCGCCGATGCATGACGCCTCGGCACTGGTGGGATCGACCGCGAAGACGAACCCGGCGCGTTCGGCCGCATCGGCCACACGCTGGGTCACCACCCCGGCCTCGGTCCAGACCGTGGGCAGCGGTTGCTCGTGACCGGGCACGGACATCCATTCCACCTCGGTCATGGATTCGAGCTTCTCGGTGTTGATCACCACGCTCTTCCACGTCAGCGGGATGGCGCCACCCGTATAGCCCGTGCCACCGCCGCGCGGAATGATGGTCAGTCCCAGTTCGATGCACCCTTGCACCAGACCCGCCATTTCGGCTTCGGTGTCGGGCGTCAGGACCAGGAACGGGTACTCCACCCTCCAGTCGGTGGCATCGGTGACGTGGGACACCCTGGACAGCCCGTCGAACTTGATGTTGTCCGCCGCGGTCAGGCGCCTGAGCACGCGCCGGGCGCGCTGGCGCAGCTCGCCCATCTCGTCGAACGAACGGGCAAAGCGCGCCACCGCGGACCGGGCGGCATCGAGCAGTTCGCCCACCAGCGCGTCACGCGCCGGATCGTCCTGGGGCGTGCGGCGCTTCTGCACCTCGCCCAGACGGTGTTGCAGCGCATCGACGAGCTGTCGCCGGCGCTTGGGCGTCTCCAGCAGATCGTCCTGCAGGTAAGGGTTGCGCTGCACCACCCAGATGTCGCCCAGCACCTCGTAGAGCATGCGCGCCGAGCGCCCGGTGCGCCGCTCGCCACGCAACTCGTCGAGCAGCGCCCAGGCCCGCTCTCCCAGCAGCCGGATCACGATTTCCCGGTCGGAGAAGGAGGTGTAGTTGTAGGGAATCTCGCGCAGTCGCGGCGCCTCGCCGGTGGCTGTGTCGGTGATCGGTAGCGGTGTGGGAGCGTTCATGTGGGGCAACGGCGTCCGGCCAGGATCGCAGCGGGGAGCCGGAGATGGTACCGCAGCGCAACATACACCCACCTCCCTCATGGAAACCCCTGATGCCACCTGTGCGAAAGCTGGATGCCATCTTTCTCCCAGAAGACGGCTCTGGCCTGTTGTGTTGGAATGTGCTTTCCTTGCGGTCGCGCAAGTCTGTTGGACCCGCCACCGGGCGCCGCTGCTGAAGGCCACGCCATGAAAATCGCCCCCCTGCCGGACTGGCCTTATCCTGCCTGGATCGCCCACCGGGGTGCCGGTCTGCTGGCGCCCGAGAACACGCTGGCGGCATTCCGGCTCGGTGCAGCGCACGGCTACCGGATGTTCGAATGCGACGCCAAGCTCAGTGCGGACGGCGTGGTGTTCCTGCTGCACGACACCGAACTCGATCGCACCACCAACGGCCATGGCGTCGCGGGCGACCAGTCCTGGCCGGCCCTGAGCCGCCTGGATGCCGGCAGCTGGCATGGACGCCAGTGGGCGGGCGAACCGCTGTGCACCCTGCAGGCCCTGGCGAACTGGTGTCTGGCCAACCGCCTGATGCTCAACATCGAGATCAAGCCGACTCCCGGCCAGGAAGAGGCGACCGGCCGGCAGGTCGCGGAGCTGGCCGACCAACTGTGGCAGGCGTCGCCCGGATCGGTGCCCCCCCTGCTCACCTCGTTCCGGCCGGAGGCCCTGGCCGGTGCCCGGGCAGCCGCACCCGGACTGCCGCGCGGGCTTCTGCTGCACACCTTGTGGGACGGCTGGTCGGAGATGTCACGGTCGCTGGCCTGCCGGGCCATCGTCTGCCACCACCCCCTGTGGAGCGAAGCCTTGGTGGACACGGTACGCCGCCAAGGCATGCGCTGCCTGGCCTACACCGTCAACGAGGACGACGAGGTCCTGCGCCTGCAGGGACTGGGTCTCGATGGCCTGATCACCGACCGGGTCGATCGCTACGCGCCTTCATGACAGCCTCCCGGCGCGCCGTCACCGCCCGCGCCACCACCAGACCAGCGTGCCCTGCACCAGGACCATCGCCGCGTAGGTGGCCATCCGTCCGTCACGGCCAGACCAGATCAGGCCGGCCACGAGCACAAGAACGCCAGTGGCCGCCAGCCACGCCAGCGGCAGCCAGCGTCCGCGCCCCTGGCGCCTGACCGCAACGGCCGGCCAGAGCAGCAGTGCCACAAGAACCGCCGGGGCCACCAGTCCGGACAGATGCCAGACGAGGTCACCGAACGACACAGCACCACCCGTGTGGTCGCCCGTGCCCCCGTGCCAGCGCCTGCGCGGCCGAGTCCTTGTCGCTAAGGCTGCATGTTAGGGACTTACTGGGCATAAGCGGTCAATTTTATAATCGCGCCATGTCTGTCTGGACCCTGGGCATCAACCACCACACCGCGCCTCTCGACCTGCGCGGCCGGTTTGCCTTCGCGCTGGACCAGATCCAGCCCGCCCTGCACGGCTATCGCCAGAGCCTGGCCCGCCAGCCTGAGGCCACCCTGCTGTCCACCTGCAACCGCACCGAACTGTACGGGGCGGGCGACCAGTCCGCCGTCGAGCCGACCCTCGAATGGCTGGCGCAGACCGGTGGCGTCAGCACCCACGTGCTGCGCGACCATGCCTACATCCTGCGCGAGGACCAGGCTGCCCGGCACGCCTTCCGGGTCGCCAGCGGCCTGGACAGCATGGTGCTGGGCGAACCCCAGATCCTGGGCCAGATGAAGGACGCGGTGCGGGTGGCCGAAGATGCCGGCGCCCTGGGCACCACGCTGCACCAGCTCTTCCAGCGCTCCTTCGCGGTGGCCAAGCAGGTGCGCACATCCACCGAGATCGGCGCCCACTCGATCAGCATGACCGCCGCCGCGGTTCGCCTGGCCGGACAGCTGTTCGAGGACCTGCGCGAGATCCGTGTGCTCTTCGTGGGTGCAGGCGAAATGATCGAGCTGGCCGCCACGCATTTCGCCGCCAGATCACCCCGTTCCATGGCCATCGCCAACCGGACCCTGGAGCGGGGAGAGAAACTGGCGTTGCGCTTCGGCGGTGAGGTGATGCGCCTGTCCGACGTGCCCGACCGGCTGCATGAGTTCGACGCCGTGGTCAGCTGCACCGCGAGCACACTGCCGATCATCGGCCTGGGCGCCGTCGAGCGGGCGCTCAGGAAGCGCCGTCACCGCCCGCTGTTCATGGTCGACCTGGCCGTGCCGCGCGACATCGAGGTCGAGGTCAAGTCCCTCGACGATGTCTACCTCTACACCGTGGACGACTTGGCCAGCGTGGTGCAGACCGGCAAGGACAACCGGCAGGCCGCCGTGGCCCAGGCCGAAGCCATCATCGACGCCGGCGTGCTCAGCTTCATGCACTGGATGGAGCAGCGCGACCCCGACACCGGCATAGTTCCGCTCATCCAGCGCATCAACGCCCAGGCCGACGAGTGGCGGAACCTGGAGATGGCGCGTGCCCGCCGGCTGCTGGCCAGGGGAGAGCCCGTCGAGGCGGTGCTCGAGGCCCTGTCGCGCGGGCTGACCCAGAAGATGCTCCACGGCACCCTGGCCGAACTGCACGCGGGTGACCAGGCGACCCGGGCCGCCACCGCCCAGACCGTCTCGCGGCTGTTCCTGCGCGACAAGTCCTAGGCCCGAAACCCTCCTGCTCCTGCCCCTGCCCCGCCGTGCGAGGCGTGGCCGCCCGTCATGAAATCCTTCGTCCGCGACACCCTCATGCGCCAGCGTGCCCGCCTGCACGAGCTGGACGCCCGGCTGTCCGCCTCCGATGTGGCCGATGACATCGAGCGCTTTCGCACGCTCAGCCGCGAACACGCCGAGCTGTCCGAACTGGTCGGGCGCTTCGACCGGTACCTCCAGCGAGAAGCCGACCTCGCGACCGCACGCACGATGCTCGACGATCCCGAGATGGGCGAGTTGGCCCGCCAGGAAGTCACCGATGCCGAAGCCGATCTGCCGCTGCTCGAGGAGGAGCTTCAGCAACTCCTCCTGCCCAGGGATCCGGACGACGAGAGGGCGGCCTTCATCGAAATCCGCGCCGGCACCGGCGGCGACGAATCGGCGCTGTTCGCGGGCGATCTGGCCCGCATGTACATGCGCTACGCCGACCGCCAGGGCTGGAGCGCGGAGATGGTCAGCGAATCCCCCGGCGAACAGGGCGGCTTCAAGGAGGTGGTGCTGCGAATGGCCGGCAGGGGCCACGGCCCCGGACCCTACGGGCGGTTGCGGTTCGAGTCGGGCGGACACCGCGTGCAGCGCGTGCCCGCCACCGAAACCCAGGGCCGCATCCACACCAGCGCAGCCACCGTGGCCGTGATGCCCGAGCCCGACGAGGCACAGGCCATCCGCCTGAATCCGGCCGATCTGCGCATCGACACTTTCCGCGCCAGCGGGGCCGGTGGGCAGCACATCAACAAGACCGATTCCGCGGTGCGCGTCACGCACCTGCCCACCGGCATCACCGCCGAATGCCAGGACGGAAGGTCGCAGCACAGCAACAAGGCCAAGGCCTTGCAGGTGCTGGCAGCCCGCCTGCAGGAAAAGGAGCGCAGCGAGCGTGCAGCCCGTGAGGCCGCCACCCGCAAGGGCCTGATCGGCAGTGGCGACCGCAGTGACCGCATCCGCACCTACAACTTCCCGCAGGGGCGGATGACCGATCACCGGATCAACCTCACCCTCTACAGGCTGCCCGCCATCATGGAGGGCGACCTCGACGAGATCGTCCACGCGCTGCAGGTGGCCCGGGGCGCCGAGCTGCTGGCCGAACTGGAACAGGGCGCGCGTGCCGGAGGAGCCGCTTGAACATCCGGCAGGCGCTGCAGGACATCCAGGCCCTGGGCCTGGACCGGCTGGATGCCCAGATGCTGGTGCTTCTGGCGCTGGAGCGGGACCCGCACGATCGCGCCTGGCTGTTGAGCCACGACGAGGACCCGGTCGGCCCGACCGCGATCGAGCACCTCGGTCGGCTGAAACAGCGGCGCCTTGCCGGGGAGCCGATGGCCTACCTGACGGGCTGGCAGGAGTTCCATGGACTGAGATTGGCCGTCGACGCCCGGGTGCTGGTACCCCGCGCCGACACAGAAACGCTGGTCGAATGGGCCCTGGATGTGCTGTCCGCCCGCGAGCCAAGCATGCCGCCACCGAAGATCGCGGACCTGGGGACCGGCAGCGGTGCCATCGCACTGGCCCTGGCGGCGTCACGCCCCGATGCCCGGGTCAGCGCAGTGGACGCGAGCAGCGATGCCCTGGCCGTGGCCACCGGCAATGCGCAACGGCTCGGTCTGCCGGTCGAGTTCCGGTGCGGCGCGTGGTTCGACCCCCTGTCGGCACAGCGGTTCGACCTGGTGGTGTCCAACCCGCCCTACGTGGCCCAGGGCGATCCCCACCTCAGCCGGCTTGCCCATGAGCCGCGCACTGCACTGGTCTCAGGGTCCGATGGGCTGGACGACCTGCGGCGCATCGTCGCCGACGCACCGGGCCATCTGCTGCCTGCCGGCTGGCTGCTGCTCGAGCATGGTCACGACCAGGCCCAAGCGGTTCGCCGGCTCCTGCACGAGGCCGGCTTCAGCGCCGTCAACAGCCGCACCGACCTTGCGGGCATCGAGCGTTGCAGTGGCGGTCAATGGACTGCCGGTGGATAATCGAGCGATTTTGCGGGTCATTGCCCGCCCCGGCCCAGCGAGGATTGCAGCACCATGAGCGACACCAGGACCCAGATCGACCAGTTGGTCAAGCACAACGAGATCGTGCTCTTCATGAAGGGCAGCGCCAGCTTTCCCATGTGCGGCTTCTCCGGCCGTGCCATCCAGATCCTCAAGGCATGCGGCGTCGATCCCCGCAACCTGACCACGGTCAATGTGCTGGAGGACGACGCCATCCGCCAGGGCATCAAGGACTACAGCAACTGGCCCACCATTCCCCAGCTGTACGTGCGCGGGGAGTTCATTGGCGGCTCCGACATCATGATGGAGATGTACCAGTCGGGCGAGTTGCAGCAGGTCATCTCGGGACAGTCCTGACCGGCGGCGGTCAGGCCGCCCACCCCGTCACGAACTGCACCCCATCCCCGCTTCTGGCCCGGAATCGTCCGGTTTTTCCTGCCTTGAGGGCCGGCATGAGATGTGCTTGAATGAAGGCGTTGCCGCTTTCGTCAAGGAGGTCTCATGGACTCGCGCAGTTTGGTGACAACCCCCTCCCTGGGCCTGCCCATCGCACAGATGCGCAGCGTCTACGACGCAGAGACCGTCGGGCGCAAGCTCGCCAGGCTGCAGGCCAGCGGCAACGAACGGGAGCACGAGAGCCTGCGCAACACGTGGCAGCGCATGCTCGAGCGGGGTCCCGAGCGCTTCGCGGTCAAGCCCTCGGGTGTGCCCGACATGGCGCCGCTGTATGAGCAACTGCCCAACTTCACCGAGGTCCTCGACGACGTCAGACGGCATGTGGCGCTGAGTCAGGACAGCCGCGACAGCCTGGAGGTCACGCCGATCCTGCTGCTGGGCCCCCCCGGCGTCGGCAAGACGCATTTCGCGCGCCAGATCGCCGACCTGCTCGGCACCGGCATGAATCTCATCCCGATGAGTTCCATGACCGCAGGCTGGCTGCTCTCGGGCTCTTCATCGCAATGGAAAGGCGCCAAGCCGGGCAAGGTGTTCGAGGCCCTGGTGGACGGCCAGTATGCCAACCCGGTCATCGTCGTCGACGAGATCGACAAGGCCGGCAGTGACGCCCAGTACGACCCGCTGGGCGCCCTCTACAGCCTGCTGGAGCACGACACCGCGCAGAATTTCGTCGACGAGTTCGCCGAGGTGCCCATCGATGCCAGCCACGTGATCTGGATCACCACGGCCAACGACGAACGCGCCATTCCCGACCCGATCCTCAACCGGATGAACGTGTTCGAGATCTCGCCGCCCTCGCCCGAGGCCGCGCGCAGGATCGCGGCCCAGCTCTACCGCGGCATCCGGGGTGAGCACGACTGGGGCCAGCGCTTCGACCCGGAGGTACCGGACGACGTGCTGGATCTGCTGGCCACGCTCGCGCCGCGCGAGATGCGGCGCGCCCTGGTCACGGCCTTCGGCAACGCCCGGCTGGATGACCGGTTCAGCCTGGAGGCCGGCGACCTGCCCAGGAGCGGCCCCGGCAAGTCGCGGATCGGCTTCCTGCAGTGAGCAGGAGCACAGCGCTCAGCCGTCCGGATGCGCCCAGTTGCGGGCTGCGGCATACACCGCATTCGGGTACTCGGCCCGGCCGCGGCTGCCGTTGTAGCGTCCAAGGGCCAGGAAGGTGTCGTCCCTTTCCCGGTCGAGGTAGTGGCGCAGGATGACGCAACCGAAGCGCAGGTTGACCCGCATGTCGAACAGCCGGCCGACGTCGCCATCGCCGATCAGGCGCGCCCAGAACGGCATGATCTGCATGTAGCCGCGCGCCCCGACGCGCGAGATGGCGAACTTGCGGAAAGCGCTTTCGACCTGGATCAGCCCGAGCACCAGCGTGGTGTCCAGCCGCGCACGGCGCGTCTCGTACCACACCGTCTGCAGGAACTCGATGCGGGTCTGGAAATCCGGCTTGCGCCGCCGCAGCCGGTCGCTGGTGGCGGCCAGCCATCTCAGGTAGGCCAGGCGTCGTTCGGTGTCGCTGAACACGGGCACCGGGGGTTCGCTGTGGGCGATGGCCGCACTGAGTGCGGAACGCACCGAATCGGCCAGCGGTTCTTCCAGTTGACCGCCGGCATGCACAGACCTGGTGCCCAGCAAACCACCCACACCCACCGCGGCGAGGCCGCCGAGCCAGTCCCGGCGCAGCCACAGGTCACCCGGCGCGCCGCTCACGCCGACACGCGCCCCCGGACGAAGGCCAGGGCGTCGGCCACAGGCACCTTGGTCGCCGCGGCGTCCCGGCGGTGCTGGTACTCCACCACGCCTTCCTTGAGACCCCGGTCGCCAATGGTGACGCGGTGCGGCACGCCAATCAGCTCCCAGTCGGCGAACATGGCGCCCGGGCGCTCACCGCGGTCGTCCAGGATCACGTCCACGCCCGCGGCCAGCAGACCGGCATGCAGTTCGTCGGCCGCCGCCCTGACCGCTTCGCTGCGGTCGGCACCGACCGGGCAGATCACCACGGTGAAGGGTGCGATGGCGTCGGGCCAGATGATGCCGCGCTCGTCGTGGTTCTGTTCGATCGCAGCGGCCGGCAATCGGGTGATGCCGATGCCGTAGCAGCCCATCTCGAAATGCCTGGGCTTGCCGTCGGTGTCCAGGAAGGTGGCGTTCATGGCCCTGCTGTACTTGG
>SBFS01000132.1 GCA_006227825.1 Burkholderiales bacterium
GCCTGGGCCACGGCGTCGCGCAGGGCCTCGAACACGCTGATGGCCAGCATGAAGGGGGGCTCGCCCACGGCCTTGCTGCCGTACACGTTGTCCTCCCGGTTCGGTTCGGGCCACAGGTCGACCCTGAAGTGCGCGGGGATGTCGCCGGTGGCCGGAATCTTGTAGGTGCTGGGCGCATGGGTCTGCAGATACCCCTTTTCATTCCACACCAACTGCTCTGTCGTCAGCCATCCCATGCCCTGCACGAAACCGCCTTCGATCTGGCCGATGTCGATCGCCGGGTTGATGCTGCGGCCCACGTCGTGCAGTATGTCCAC
Organism: Burkholderiales bacterium; assembly: GCA_006227825.1. Taxonomy (GTDB): domain Bacteria; phylum Pseudomonadota; class Gammaproteobacteria; order Burkholderiales; family Burkholderiaceae_C; genus Hydrogenophaga. The sequence goes on from SBFS01000132.1 coordinate 318, forward strand.
CTTGAGCACGCGGCTTTCACCGGTGAGTGTGTCGATGGCCACCTCGGTGACCGCCGCGCCGTAGGCGAAGTAGTAGAACGGCCGGCCCAGCATGGTGACTTTGTCGTAGTGGATCTTGGGCGTGCGGTAGAAGCCGTCGCTCCAGAGCTGGATGCGGTTGGCGTAGGCTGCGGCCACCACGTCCTCCCAGCGGCGGGTGGCCTTGCCGGTGATGACCTGGCCGCCCTCGAAGCGCACCGCACCGGCGCCCACCCCGTCCAGGCCCGCGACGAAGGCCGCCAGGTTCTGGCGCACCTGGCGCGCCGCGAACTGGGCCGCGCGGCCGTTCAGGTCGGTGCCGCTGCTGGCCGCGGTGGCGCTGGCGTTGGGCACCTTGCCGGTGTCGCTGGCGGTGCAGAGCACGCGCCCGAAAGGCACACCCAGCTCGTCGGCCACGATGGCCGCGACCTTGGTGTTCAGGCCCTGGCCCATCTCGGTGCCGCCGTGGTTCACCTGCACGCTGCCGTCGGTGTAGACGTGGACCAGCGCGCCGGCCTGGTTGAACAGCGTGGCGGTGAAGCTGATGCCGAACTTGACCGGCGTCAGCGCGATGCCGCGCTTGATGACCGGGCTGGCGGCGTTCCACTGGGCGATCTGTCCGGCGCGCTCGCGGTAGTCCGTGCTGCGGGCCAGGGTGGTCATCAGCGGCTCGAGGATGTTGTCCTCCACCGCCATCTGGTAGTGGGTGACGTTGCGCTCGCCGATGCCGTAGAGGTTGGCCAACCGCACATCCAGCGCGTCCAGCCCGAGGTGGCGCGCGATGTCGCCCATGATGCGCTCGATGACGATCACGCCCTGCGGGCCGCCGAAGCCGCGAAAGGCGGTGTGGCTCTGGGTGTTGGTCCTGCAGCGGTACGAGTGGATGGCGACGTCTTCGAGGAAGTAGGCGTTGTCCGCGTGGAAGACCGCGCGGTCGGCCACCGGGCCGGACAGGTCGGCGCTGAAGCCGCAGTTGACCAGCATCTCCAGGTCCAGGCCGCACAGGCGCCCCGAGTCGTCGAAGCCGACGCGGTAGCGGTAGGCAAACGGGTGGCGCTTGCCGGTGATCATGAAATCGTCGTCGCGGTCCAGGCGCAGCTTGACGGGGTGCCCGAGCTTTTTCGCGGCCAGTGCGGCCCACACCGCGAGGTGCCCGGCCTGCGTTTCCTTGCCACCGAAGCCGCCCCCCATGCGCCGGCACTCGACCGTCACCGCGTGGCTGGGCAGCCCCAGGGCGTGCGCCACCCAGTGCTGCACCTCGCCCGGATGCTGTGTGCTGCTCCAGACCCGCCACTGGTCCTGTTCCAGCGGCTGCACAAGGGCGATCTGGCCCTCCAGGTAGAAGTGTTCCTGGCCACCCACCTCGAACGACCCCGAGAGGCGGTGCGGCGCACGCTGCAAGGCAGCGGCCGCGTCACCGCGGGTGACATGCACCGGCGGCAGGACGTAGCTCTGCCGGGCGTGGGCCTGCTGCGGGGTGAGCACGGGCTCCAGCGGCTCGATGTCCCATTTCACCAGGCGGGCGGCCCGGCGCGCGGTCATCGTGTCGTCGGCCACGATCAGGCCGCCGACCTGGCCCAGGAACTCGACCTTGCCCTGGGCGAACACCGGCTCGTCATGGCCGAAGGCCGCCAGGATGCGGTCGCCGGGGATGTCGTCGGCCCCGACGAAGCCGCGCACACCGGGCAGGGCCAGCGCGGCGCTGGCATCGATGCCCTTGAGGACACCGTGCGCCAGCGGCGCGCACACCGGCGCCGCGTGCAGCGTGCCGCGCACCTCGGGAATGTCGTCGATGTAGGTGGCCAGCCCGGCCACCTGCGCTCGGGCGCTCTCGTGGGGACGGGAGTCGCCGCAGGCCGTCGCCGGCCCGGCACGCTGTGCCGTGTCGGGGTCTGCCGGTTTCATCACCTGTTTCAGCTCCGGTGCGTTCATGCGGGCACCTCCTGCAGGTTTTCGAGGTTGATGCCCGTGGCGCCCCGGCTCTCCAGCCAGAAGCGGCGCAGCAGGTTGACCAGCACCGCCTGCCGGTAGGAAGCGCTGGCGCGCATGTCGGAGATCGGCCGGAACTCCTGGCGCAGGGTGTCCATGGCGGCCATCACCGTGTCCTCGTTCCACGGCTGCCCCAGCAGGGACGCCTCGGTGCGGCGTGCCCGCGAGGGGACGGCCGCCACGCCGCCGGCACCGATGGAGGCCCGGCGCACGATGCCATCGGCGATCTCCAGGTTCAGCGCCAGGCAGACGGCCGAGATGTCGTCGTCAAAGCGCTTGCTCAGCTTGTAGACCCGCGAGAGCTCGCCCGGGACCGGGCGGGGCACCTTGACCCAGGCCAGGATCTCGTCGGGCCGCATCACGTTCGTGCGGTACCCCGTGTACAGATCTTCCAGCCGCAGTTCGCGGTGGGCGACCTGGCCACCGTTGCGGGTCTTTTTCCAGCGCATCAGCACCACGCTGGCACCCAGCGCGATCAGCAGCGGCATCGAGTCGCCGATCGGGGAGCCGTTGGCCACATTGCCGCCCAGCGTGCCCGAGTTGCGCACCGGCAGGCCGGCAAAGCGCTGGCTGAAGCTGCGCAGGTGGGGCCGCTCGGCCACCAGGGCGTCGAAGGCATCGGCCAGGCTGACCGCTGCGCCGATGGCGATGTGGTTCGGGTAGCGCTCGATCCGCCGCAGCTCGCGTGCGCCGGTGACGTCCAGCACCTGGGCGAACCGCCGGTGCTGCTTGGTCACCCACAGCCCCACATCGGTGCATCCGGCCACGACCTGGGCACCCGGATGGGTTGCGCGAAGCTGCAGCAGGGACCGCAGCGTGTCCGGGCGCAGGTAAGGCCGGCCATCGGGCAGCGGACCGGAGCTTCGCCGAAGGTGCTCGAGCGCGGCGACGGTGGCTGCCTCGTCCACTTCGCAGCCGGCCGGCAGCGGCAGGGCGCCCATCTGCTGCGCTGCGTCCAGGATGGGGCGGTAGCCGGTGCAGCGGCACAGGTTGCCGGACAGATCGGCCTGGGCCCGCTCGCGCGTGATGCCCTGTCCACCGCCCGTGTTCTGGTACAGGCCGAACAGGCTCATCACGAAACCGGGGGTGCAGAAGCCGCACTGGCTGCCGTGACAGCGCACCATGGCTTCCTGGGACGGGTGCAGTTCGCCGGACGGCGCGGCCAGGTCTTCGGCGGTCCACACCGCCATGCCGTCGACCGAGTGCGCCAGCCGGATGCAGCTGTTGATGGCCCGGTAGCGCAGACGTCCGTGCGTCTCTTCGGCGATCACCACGGTGCAGGCGCCGCAATCGCCCTCGCCGCAACCTTCCTTGGTGGCGGTCAGCCGCAGGTCCTCGCGCAGCACCTCCAGCAGGGTGCGGTCGGCCGGCACACCCTCCACCACCACCGGTTCTCCCCGGCGCACGAATCTCAGGGTTTGTACGGTATTTCGAGGCTTCATCTGCACCAGCATAGCGCCGGACCCCTGGCACGACATATGCTCGGGCATATGGAGGACATGCCTCCCCATCCATTCCCGCATACAGTGTCCGGGTATGAAATACGTCTCCATGTTCGACAGGATCGACCTGCACCTCATCCGCGTGCTGCACACCGTGCTGACCGAGCGCAGCGTCTCGCGCGCGGCGCTCAAGCTGGGCATGTACCAGCCGGCGGTGAGCGCGGCGCTCAAGCGGCTGCGCGAGCTGGCGGGCGATCCGCTGCTGGTGCGCTCCGGTGCGGGCATGGTGCCCACGGTGGCCGCCCTGCGCATGGTCGAGCCGGCGGCCGAGATCCTTCGCAGCGCCGAGACCCTGTTCGCACAGGCCCGCAGTTTCGACCCGGCCACCGCCCAACACACCTTCAGCCTGGCCGCCAGCGACTACCTGGATCCGCTGTTCCTGCCCCAGCTCGTGACGCGGATCAAGAGCCTGGCTCCCCACAGCCACATCGAGATCCATGCGCTGTCGGCCGACGCCGACTACCGGCAGCAGCTGGCCCAGGGGCACTACGAGGTGGTGATCGGCAACTGGCCCAAGCCGCCACAGGAGCTGCACCTGGGACGGCTGTTCGGCGACGAGGTGGTCAGCCTGGTCTCGAACCAGCACCCGGCGGTGCGCCGCGGCTGGGACATCGAGGCCTGGCTGTCGGCGGAGCACATCGCGCCCACACCCACCCACCCGGGTGCCCGCGGCTTCATCGATGACCACCTGGCCAGCCAGGGGCTGGTGCGCAACATCACCGCCCGCTGCCCCCACTTCGGCCTGATTCCTTCCATGGTGGCTGGCAGCCTGCTGGTGCTGACCACCGGGCGCCAGTACTGCGAACGCTTCACGGCCACCCTGCCGGTGCGGGTGCTGGCGTGCCCGCTGCCGTTTCCCCGCATGATGTACTACCAGCTCTGGCACGAGCGCACCCACGCCTCGGCCGCCAGCCGCTGGCTGCGCGAGCAGGTCAAGACGGTCGCGGCCGCGCTCAGGCGTGCGGAGCCCGATGCGGCCGCAGCCGCTGCCTAGGGCGGCCGGCGGACCGGGCAGAATCACGCACCAACCAGAAGAACCACCAAGGACGTCGATGTGAGCATCCCACGACTGCAACTGAGCGGCATCACCAAGCGCTACCCGGGCGTGGTGGCCAACAGCAATGTCTCGCTCACGGTCGCGCCGGGCGAGGTCCATGCCGTGCTCGGCGAGAACGGCGCCGGCAAGTCCACCCTGATGAAGATCATCTACGGCTCGGTCAAGCCCGACGAGGGTGCCGTCATGTTCAACGGGCGGCCGGTGCACATCCGCAACCCGCAGGAGGCACGCGCCCTGGGCATCAGCATGGTGTTCCAGCACTTCAGCCTGTTCGACACCCTGAGCGTCGCCGAGAACGTGTGGCTCGGCCTCGACAAGTCGCTCACGCTGGACGAGGTCACCACCAGCATCGAGGCCAAAGGGGCGGAATACGGGCTGGACATCGACCCGGCACGGCCGGTGCACACGCTGTCGGTCGGCGAGATGCAGCGGGTGGAGATCATCCGTGCCCTGCTGACCCAGCCCCAGCTGCTCATCCTCGACGAGCCGACCTCGGTGCTCACGCCGCAGGCGGTCGAGAAGCTGTTCGTGGTGCTGCGCAAGCTGGCCTCGGAGGGTTGCAGCATCCTCTACATCAGCCACAAGCTGCACGAGATCCGCGAGCTGTGCACCATGTGCACGGTCCTGCGCGGCGGGCAGGTCACCGGCGTGTGCGATCCGCGCCTGGAGAGCAACGCGTCGCTGTCCCGGATGATGATCGGGGCCGAGCCGCCGGCCCTGCAGCTGCGCGAGAACCGGGCCGGCGACACCGTGCTGGACGTGCGGTCGCTGACCCTGCTCAGCGACGACCCCTTCGGCACCGACCTGCAGGATGTCGGCCTGACCGTGCGCCAGGGCGAGGTGGTGGGCATCGCCGGTGTCTCCGGCAACGGCCAGGTCGAGCTGCTGCAATGCCTCTCCGGGGAGGAACGCCGGGCGCCGGTGGGCAGCGTGCGCGTGGGCGGACAGGACGTCTCGCGCATGGGGCCCGCGCATCGCCGGGCACTGGGCCTGCACTTCGTCCCCGAGGAGCGTCTGGGCCGGGGGGCCGTGCCGACCCTGTCGCTGGCGCACAACCTGCTGCTGACGCGGCGCGACGCGCTGGGCCGGGGAGGGTGGATACGGACCGGCGCGCTGCGGGAGCAGGCCATCGGCATCATCGAGCGCTACCGCGTCAAGGCCAACGGTCCGGATGCGGCCGCCAAGTCGCTCTCCGGTGGCAACCTGCAGAAATTCATCGTGGGCCGGGAGATCGAAGCCAGGCCCGGGCTGCTGATCGTCAGCCAGCCCACCTGGGGTGTCGACGTCGGCGCCGCGGCACAGATCAGGGGCGAGATCCTGGCGCTGCGGGACGCCGGCTGCGCGGTGCTGGTGGTCAGCGAGGAGCTCGACGAGCTGTTCGAGATCTGTGACCGCCTGCACGTGATCGCCAAGGGCCGGCTCTCGCCGAGCCTGGCCCGCAGCGAGGCAAGCGTCGAACGCATCGGCGAGTGGATGTCGGGCCTGTGGGGCACCGGGAGCGCCGGGGTTCCGGCGAAGGAGGCCGCCCATGCTGCGGCTTGAACCCCGTCCCCAGCCCTCCAGGGTCTGGAGCTACGCCTCCCCGCTGCTGGCGCTGGCGATCACGGTGGTGATCGGCACCGTCCTTTTCCTGGCCCTCGGCAAGGACCCGGTGCGCGGCCTGCAGGTGTTCTTCTGGGAGCCGATCCGAAGCGCCTATGCGCTCTCGGAGCTGATGATCAAGGCCACCCCGCTGATCATCATCGCCCTCGGCCTGGCCCTGTGCTTCCGCTCCAACGTCTGGAACATCGGTGCGGAGGGACAGTTCGTCATCGGTGCCATCTTTGCCGCCGGCGTGGCGCTCATGGTCGACCGCAGCTGGGGCTGGGTGGCGGTACCCGCGGTTCTGCTGGCCGGGGTGGCCGGCGGCATGGTCTGGGCAGGCGTGACCGCCCTGCTGCGCGACCGCTTCAA
>SBFS01000066.1 GCA_006227825.1 Burkholderiales bacterium
TGCGCGACAAGGTGGCCCTGACCACCGCCGAGCGCGAGGGCCGCCCTGTGCCGGCGGCACACGCCGGCTGAGGCGCACCGGAGGCGGCCATGAGCACCCCCCCCTTGTCCACTCCCCGGCCGCAGACCACGCCCGCCTGGCCGCTGCCGGTGTCTGCCCCGGCGGCGCGCCGCGTCGGGTTCGCCCTCATGACCGAGGCCGAGCTCGACGCCGTGTGCGAGCTGGAAAAGCGCGCCTATGCGCATCCCTGGTCGCTGCGCCATTTCCGGGATTCGCTGGCCGCCGGCTACCCGGTGGTGCTGCTGCTGGGCGAGGCCCTGCCCGGCGAGACCGTGCTGCCGGGCCATCCGGGCCGGGTCCTGCTGGGCTACCTGGTGGCGATGCGCGGCGTCGGGGAGGTGCACCTGCTGAACATCACCGTCTCGCCGGAGCACCGCCGCCAGGGCTGGGCGCGCTTCCTGCTCGATGCGCTGGTCCTGTGGTCGCGCGGCCAGGGGGCGCAGCAGCTCTGGCTGGAGGTGCGCGAGGGCAATGCGCCGGCGCGTGCACTGTACCTGTCGTATGGCTTCACCGAGGTCGGCATCCGCAAGGGCTACTACCCCAACGCGGGGCGCGAGCGCGAGAACGCGGTGGTGATGAGCCTGCGCCTGCCGGGGGCGGCCGAAGGGACGGACGCATGAGCGCAGACGAACGTCAGAAGCCTTCGTTCGTGGCCGCGCTGGACGCGCGCCAGCGCGCCATGCTCGCCGAGATGGGGGTGCGCGTCTGGGCGCCGCGGGCGCCGGTGTCGCCGCCTCAGGCCCCTGTGGAGCCTCCTGTGGCCAAGGCCGCTGAAACGGCTGAAGCGGCCACCGCGGCGCCGGCCACCGGGCGGCCCCCCGTGCCCCTCCAGCCGGCCGCACCCTCCCGTGAGCCGGCCCGTGCGCCGGCCCGCCCGCCCGGGGCTGTCGCGGCCGACACCTCCGGACGGCCCGGAGGTGTCGGGCAGATGGACTGGGCGCAGTTGCGCGAGGCGGTCTCGAACTGCCAGGCCTGCGGGCTGTGCCGCAGCCGGACCCGCACCGTCTTCGGGGCGGGTGACCTGGCGGCCGACTGGATGATCGTGGGCGAGGCGCCGGGCGAGAACGAGGACCGCCAGGGCGAGCCGTTCGTGGGTGCGGCCGGCCAGCTGCTGGACCGGATGCTGCAGGCGGCCGGTCGCAGCCGCCAGGGCCAGGGCGCCGAGGGCGTCTACATTGCCAACGTGCTCAAGTGCCGCCCGCCAGCCAACCGCAACCCGCAGCCAGAGGAAATGGCCCAGTGCGAGCCCTATCTGGTGCGGCAGGTCGAGCTGCTGCGCCCGCGGCTGATCCTGGCGATGGGCCGCTTTGCGGTGCAGTCGCTGCTGGGCAGCACCGAGCCGATCGGCCGCCTGCGGGGCCGGGTGCACCGCTACCACGACGTGCCGGTGATCGTCACCTACCACCCGGCTTACCTGCTGCGCAACCCGATCGACAAGCGCAAGGCCTGGGCCGACCTCTGCCTGGCCATGGAGACCACGGGTCAGTGAGCCACCCGGCCGCCCCAAGGCTGATCAGCCCCCTCGGGGGGCAGCGACCCGCGCAGCGGCGCAGCGTGGGGGCCACAGCGATCAGCCGCCGGGCCGCCCCAAGGCTGATCAGCCCCCCCGGGGGGCAGCGACCCGCGCAGCGGCGGAGCGTGGGGGCCACAGCACCATCGCGATCGCCGTCATCACCAGCATCACGGCCGCCCAGTCCTGCCAGTGCAGCACCTCGCCCAGCCACCAGGCGCCACTGAACACGCCCAGCACCGGGATCATCATCACCGACAGCGTCGAGGCGATCGGGGGCAGGTCGCGCGCCAGCATCAGCCAGACCACCTGGGCAAAGGCGAACACGCCCAGCGCGTTGTAGACGATGGCGCCCCAGACCGGCGGTGAGGGCACGGTCCAGGCGTCCCGCTCGAACAGCACCGACAGCAGGCTCATCCACAGCGTCGTCAGCAGCGTCATCCAGAAGGAGATGGCCAGGGTGGGCGCGTCGATCCTGGTGCGCCGCATCAGCTGCGTGCCCAGCGCCCAGGTGCTGGCCGCCACCAGCATCATCAGCACACCCGTGGGCCGGCTGGAGAGCACGCCCACCTCGTGCCACAGCAGCAGCACCACACCCAGGGCCGCCGCCGCCACGCCACCCCATGCGCGCAGGCCCAGCCTCTGGCTGAACCACAACGCGCCGATCATGGCCGAGAAGACCGGCATGGTGTAGCCCAGGATGGCGGCGCGCCCGCTGGACAGCGACTGGATGGCCAGGATGGCCAGCGTGTGCCAGAAGAACATGTTGAAGACCGCCAGCAGGGCCAGCTCGCGCCAGTGCGCGCGTGCGATCCGGAACGGCACCCGCCGCCAGAGCAGCACCAGCGCGAGCACGGGCAGGCCCAGCCACATGCATATGGTGCGGAAGGTCAGCGGCGGGTAGCCCGTCACGCCCAGCTTCATGATGGGCCAGTTGATGCCCCAGACCAGGGTGAGCAGGACGAGCAGGGTCAGCTGCCGGCGCGATAGCTTGTGCATGCCGCGATGTTAGTGGGAGACGCGCCGCCGGTGCGTCCCCTGCGCGCGGCCGGGCACCCTTCAGGGAGCGCCCTCTTAGAATGGGCGGCATGAGCTTCGTCGACATGCTGCACGGCGCCGAGCGCCGCAACCGTTCCCTGCTGTGCGTGGGGCTGGACCCCGATCCGGCCCGGTTTCCGGCCGGCATGCAGGGCGACGCCTCGCGCATCTACGACTTCTGCGCCGCCATCGTCGAGGCCACGGCCGACCTGGTCATTGCCTTCAAGCCTCAGATCGCCTATTTCGCCGCCCACCGGGCCGAGGATCAGCTCGAGCGCCTGATGGCGCACATGCGCGCCGTGGCTCCGCAGGTGCCGGTGATCCTGGACGCCAAGCGCGGCGACATCGGCAGCACCGCCGAGCAGTACGCCATCGAGGCTTTCGAGCGCTACGGTGCCGATGCGGTCACGCTCTCGCCCTTCATGGGCTTCGACTCGGTCCAGCCCTATCTGAAGCACGAGGGCAAGGGCGCCTTCCTGCTGTGCCGCACCTCCAACCCCGGGGGCGACGACCTGCAGAACCAGCGCCTGGCCTCGGTCGAAGGCCAGCCCCGGGTGTACGAACACGTGGCCCGCCTCGCGCAGGGCCCGTGGAACCTCAACGGCCAGCTGGGCCTGGTGGTCGGCGCCACCTACCCGGCCGAGATCGAACGCGTGCGCGAGCTGGCGCCCTCGCTGCCCCTGCTCATTCCCGGCGTCGGGGCACAGGGGGGCGACGCGGTGGCCACCATCCGGGCCGGCTACCGGGTGCAAGGGGGCCGCACGTCGGGCGCGGTCATCGTCAATTCGTCGCGGGCGGTGCTCTACGCATCTTCCGGCGCCGACTTCGCCGGCGCGGCACGCCGCGAGGCCCTTCGCACCCGCGACCTGCTCGAAGCCGCCAGGGCTGCCTGACGCGCTGGCGACAGGCCGCAGGACCACAGGCGCGCTCGTCCCGCCTACCATGCGCCGTCCTCCGGCTGTAGCCTGAAAGGAGTGTGTCCATGCGCCTGTATGTCTCGCCCCGTGCCCCCAACCCGCGCCGGGTGCTGATGTTCCTGGTCGAGAAGCAGGTCAAGGGACTGAACCTGGTCAATGTGGACCTGAACGCGCAGGAGCACAAGAGCGACGCCTTCCGGTCCAAGAGTCCGCTGGCCCGCGTGCCGGCGCTGGAACTGGACGACGGGCGGGTCCTGACCGAGACGCGGGCCATCTGCACCTACATGGAAGGGCTGCATGCCCAGCCCAACCTGATGGGCCGCGATGCCACCGAGCGCGCCTTCATCGAGATGGCCGACCGCCGCGTCGAGTGGTACTTCATGCTGCCGATCGCCAACTGCGTGCGCCACACCCACCCGGGTCTGGCGCCGCTGGAGCAGCCGCAGTTTCCGGAGTTTGGCCAGTCGCAGGCGACCAAGGTCAGGGAAACGGCGGCCTGGCTCGACGCCGAGCTGCAACGCCAGCCCTGGGTTGCGGGCGAGCGCTTCACCATCGCCGACATCACCGCCTTCTGCGCGCTGGAGTTCGCCCGGCTGATGCGCTTCAGGGCGGGCGAGGAAGGTTTCGCCGCGCTGCAGGCGTGGCGCGACCGGGTGGCCGAGCGGCCGAGCGCGCTGGTCTGATGTCCGCTGCGGCGCTGGCCAGCGCCGATCAGATCGGGGCCGGGCGCGTGTTGTCGAACTGGGCGCGGGCGCTGCTGGCCAGGGCCATTTCGCCGGGGGTCTCGGGCGTCCAGGTGTCAACCCGGACAGGACGTCCATCCTGATCGACCGACACCAGCACCACCAGGGCTTCGGCGGTCTTCTCCATCTGGCCGGTGCGCAGGTCGCCACTGACCAGCTCGACCGTGATGTTCATGTGGGTTTCCCCGGTGAAGGCCAGGCGCGCCCGCACCTCGACCAGATCACCCACCCGCACCGTACGCTGGAACCTCATGCTGCTGGTGTACACCGTGCGGCACGGGCCGCGCGCCCAGGTGGTGGCACAGGCCAGGCCGGCGTCATCCATCCACTTCATGACCGTGCCGGCATGAACATGGCCGCCAGCACCGGTGTGCGCGGGTTCAGCGAGGAATCGCAGCGTGATCGAAGACATGCCCACCCCCAGGTTGCTCGACCGGACCGGGATGTCCGGCCACGACAACGCGGCGCTGCCAGCCAGTGCATCGCGTGGCCGCATTGTGGGCCCGGCGGCCCGGTTTGCCAAGTGTGTCGGCGCGGTGCTCAGGCCGGCGGCGGCATGCGCAGGAGTGCGCGCTCCAGCCTGGGCAGCCGCTCCAGGTCCTTGTCCGTGCGGGCATCGATGACACGCAGCAGCGGCGCCGGATCGGCCACCGGGCAGGCGTCCAGCAGCAGGCGAGCCTGGTCCAGGTCGTTGAGCCGTCCCAGCCGGTCCTGGGCTTTGGACAGCGTGGCCATCCCGCGTTGCGCCATCGGCTCCGGGGCCGGTGTGCCCAGAAAACCCACCGCGTAGCGCAGCCGCTTGACCGCGATCCGCAGCGCGTGCCGCCCCTGCGGTCCGGCCCGCATGGCCTTGCGGGTCTGCTGCAGGAGCCGCCGGTAGGACGCCGCCAGTGTCCGGGGTGCCCACCGGTCCAGGCGGGCACGGGCATGCCGGCCTGGCGGCGCCAGCGTGAGCACGGCATGCATGAAGGCCAGCAGATGCTGGGCGTGGCGCGGGTCCTGCAAGGCCTGGAGGACCTGCCGGTTCGCCTCGGTGCGCTGCGCCTGCACCCACGCCGTCCAGCGGGTCGCATCGGCCTGCGGTGCCTGGGCCAGCAGGCCGGGCAGCAGCTCGGTGGCCAGCACGTCCCAGTTGCGGGCCTCGCCCAGTTGCCGGGCCAGTGCCTGCCAGGTGGCCGACCAGTGGTCGGTGAAGCGCCGCGGCAGCCAGGGGGCGAACAGGCGCAGCCCGGTGCGCAGCCGCCGCAGGGCCACCCGCGCCTGGTGGATGAACTCCGGGTCCGGCAGGCCTTGCGCGGGGTCGTGGCGCAGCAGGGGGCCGGTGTTGGCCTGCATCTGCGCCAGGCAGGACAGCGCCGTGAGCCGCCAGGCCTGGCGCGGATGGGTCTGTCCGTCCAGCCTCAGGGTGGGCGCAGGCATGGGGCGGGGGCGCTCGCCGGTGAACAGCTGCAGGCCCCGCTCGGCCTTGCTGACATCGTCCGGATGCATCCAGATGCCGGCCCCGCTCTGGTCCGGTGGCCCCAGCGCCAGGGTGTGGGCCAGGTCAAGCAGGTCGCTGGCCTGGCCGTCCAGCAGCTCCAGCTCCAGCTCCATCAGGGGCAGGCGCCGAAGCGCGGCGTGTCCGCTGCCCCCGGTGCGGATCTCTCCCCGGTCCAGGGAGACCTCGATGCGCGAGCGCCTGTGTCCAAGCACCCAGGTCTGGCGTTCGAAATCGGTGTGGAACAAGGGAACCAGCCGCGGCCGCAGGCGTTGCAGGCGGGCGGCCAGCGCGCTGTCGGTCACGAGACGGCCGACGTCGAGCGCCCCGGGGCGGGCGAGGGCTTCCCACTCCTGGCGACGGCTCAGTCCGCCGGCCGAGTCGCCGGCCGTCTTGACGGTCAGCCAGGTGCGCCGGCCGATGCGCCGCTCGCGCAGGGCGATGCGCTCGCGCATCAGGTCCAGTGCCGGCGTGTCGTAGTAGGTGTTGCGCAGCCGCTGGGTGACGGACGGCTGCTGGCTCAGCAGCGGGTGGGCCCGCAGCCGCGGCACGTCGGCGGCCCGCAGGCTCAGCTTGAGTTCGGTCTCCTGTGGCATGGGCAGTCGGGAGGCAGGGACAGGGGGAAACTGGCAGTCTGCCACGACAGCCCGGTGTTGGCCATCGTGCCCGCACCACCGTTCATGCAGCAGGGGCCGCAGCGTGCGACACGCCGGCGTGCAGATGCCGATAATGTCTCAAGAGCCCGCCGGCCGGTCGGGACTGAAGGATGTGTGGAGGCTTCCCGCTCATGTATGCAACCCTGTTTCCCTTGCGCGACTTCGCGAAGGCCTTTGTTCTGTTGTCGTTCGCCCTTGCCGGTGCGGCCCTGGCCGCAAAGCCCGACTGGGTGCAGGCGGGGCCCCAGTCCGGTGGCAAGGGCCAGCACGAAAAGCGGGTCCAGGTGCAGATCGGTGCCTTCTTCACCGCTCAGCACAGCGAGGCCGTGCACACCTACTACCGACAGGAGATCGCGAAGGGGCATTGCCCGCCGGGCCTGGCCAAAAAGAACAACGGCTGCCGGCCACCAGGCCAGGTCAAGGCGTGGCGC